>JBAQGP010000001.1:0-1953 GCA_049287845.1 Solirubrobacteraceae bacterium
GGGCTGCCGTTGTCGCTGTCGGGGGTCGACTCCCAGCAGACGGCGGAGGCGCGCGTGTTCGCGACCGGACTGGCCCGGGCCCTCTCGGTCCCGGTCGAGCTCTACGACGAGCGCTTCACCACGCGTCTGGCCGAGCGCACGCCGGGTCGTGCCAGCGAGGATTCACGCGCGGCCGCGCACCTGCTCGAGAGCTGGCTGGCCAGCCGACGCACCCAGGAGACCACCCATGGCTGATGGCGACCGTACCGCCGAGGAGCGCGAAGCCGCCCGGCGCGCGCGCGAGGCCGCTCGGCGCGGCCGCACCGGGGTGTCTGACCAGCAGGGACTCGCGCCGCCCCCGCTCACCGTGCCCTCTGAGCCGACTCTCGACCCGGAGCCAGAGCTTGGCGCTGACCCGCGCCTCAGCCCCGCGTTCGAGGACGAGTACGACGGCGGCGACCATGGCTCCTACCACGTCCAGGAGGACGAGGACGACGCCGGATCTCACGCCGGCAACGCCGCCGGACCGGGCGCGGTCACCAGCGAGACGCCCACGGGCGAGGCGCCCTCCGGAACGCGCCGGATCACTCGACTGGAGCAGCGCAGCGTTCGCCCCCAGAAGGCCCGCACCCGGGCCCGCCGCGCGCCGGAGAGCCGACGCCGCGGTCGCTGGCGGGGGCGCATCGGCTCTCTCATCGCGCTCATTTTGGCCGGAGCGCTGATCTGGTTCCTGGTCGAGCTCTTCCAGCCGCTGGGGACCTCCCCCCACGGCAGCGTCACCGTCGTCATCCCGCCCCACTCCAGCACCAAGGAGATCGGCGCCCTGCTCCAGCGCGACGGCGTTATCGCACACGGCTTCTTCTTCGAGCTGCGGGCAACGCTGGGCGGTGAGCGCGGCGACCTACGGTCGGGGACCTACCAGCTCCAGCTGGGGATGAGCTACGCGTCGGTGCTCAGCGTGCTCTCCAAGGCTCCGCGCGCCGCACCGACGACGCAGTTGACGCTCAGCGAGGGCCACACGCGTGCATACGTGAGCGCGCTGCTGCGCAAGCAGAAGATCAAGGGCAGCTACCTGGCCGCCACACGCCACTCGCCGCTGCTTGACCCCCGGAAGTACGGTGCGCCGCGCAAGGTGCCGTCGCTGGAAGGATTCCTCTTCCCCGACACCTTTACGCTGGTCGCGCCGGTGAAGGTCTCGGCGCTCGTCGCCGACCAGCTCAAGGACTTCAAACGGCGCTTTGCCGGCGTCAACCTGAGCTACGCGCGCTCCAAGCATCTGTCGCCGTATGACGTGCTGATCGTGGCGTCGCTGATCGAGGCCGAGGCGGCGTCGGCCAAAGCGCGTCCGCTCATCGCCTCCGTCATCTACAACCGGCTGGCTGACCACATGATGCTCCAGTTCGACTCCACGACCCAGTACGCGACGGGCAACTTCACCCGGCCGCTCACGGTGTCCCAGCTGAACTCGAGCTCCCCGTACAACACCCACACCCACTTCGGCCTGCCCCCGACGCCCATCAACAGCCCCGGGCTGGCCGCGATGGAGGCGGCCGCCCATCCCGCGCGCACGCCCTACCTGTACTTCTTCGCCAAGCCCTGCTCGAACCAGAGCGTGTTCGCCACCAGCTACGCGCAGTTCCAGCACCTGCTGGTCGTCGACCGGCGCCCCCACTGCAAATGACCGAGCGACGCCGGCTCGGCGTCCTGGGCTGGCCGGTGGCCCACAGCCGTTCCCCGGCCATCCAGAACGCCGCGCTCCGGGCCGCGGGGTTGCGCAACTGGCGCTACCAGCTTCTGCCCGTCCCGCCCGAGCTGCTGCATGAGGTCGTCCCCGCCCTCGGCCCGGCCGGCTTCGCCGGGGCCAACGTCACGATCCCCCACAAGGAGAGAGCCCTCGCCCTGGCGCAAGCCGCCACACCCCGCGCCCGGGCGATCGGCGCGGCCAACACGCTCACGTTCGGCCCCGGCGCCGAG
>JBAQGP010000002.1:0-5331 GCA_049287845.1 Solirubrobacteraceae bacterium
CGCGGGGAGCTTCTTCGACCTTGCCCGCAAGGACTGCGTCGGTACGGCCCGTAACACGACCTCCCGGGTGTGGTTCACCGTGGCCGACGGCGTCCTGTCTGACACCTACTGGCCCAACGTCGACGCCACCAACGTCCACACGCTCCAGTACGTCGTCACCGACGGCTCCACCTTCACCGACCTGCAGACCCGCGACATGAGCTATCGCGTCGTGCCCGACCCGACGGGCATGTCATGCACGATCGTCGCCTCCAACGCCGCGCGCCACTACGCGATCACCACGACCTACATCGCCGACCCCGCGCGCGACGCGGTCCTGATGCGCACTCGTTTTCGCGGCCCGTCGGACGACCAGGTGTACGTGCGCCTGGACCCGCTGGCGGGTGGCACCGGCGGCGGGGGGAGCCAGAACGGCGGCGGTAACAGCGCGTCCCTGGTCGGCTCGGTCCCGGTCGATGCCAACCCCAACACCGTCACCGATGCCTCCAACCGTGACTACGCGGTGCCGACGTTCGAGGCCCTGCAGGCCAAGCACGGCTTTGGCGCCGAGAGCGTGGGCTATGCCGGCACGGCATCCGATGGCCTGACGATGCTCGACGCCGCGCACACGCTCACCGCGTCATACGACGGGGCGCCCAACGGCCACGTCGCGCTGACGGCGCAGTTGCGGCTGCGCCACGATCGGTCCACCGATCTGGCGTTGGGCTTCGGCACGACGCAGGCGGCGGCCATCGGGACCGCCGGCGCGTCGGTGGACCAACGCTTCAGCCGCGTGTGGGAGGCATATGAGGCGCAGTGGCAGCGCTATGACTCGCGCCTGCGCCGCCCGGCCCGGTGGCTGGGCTGGGCCGCCGATCAGGAGTACTACGCCTCGGTCAACGTGGTCAAGGCCTCTGAGGACAAGCAGTTCCCCGGCGCCATCGCCGCCGGGCTCGATTCCCCGTGGGGCCAGGCGGTGGCCGCCGACACGCTCGACAACGGCGTGCCGCACTACTTCGGCTCCTACCGCGAGGTCTTCGCGCGTGATCTCTACGAGGCGTTCACCGGACTGCTCCTCGCCGGCGACCTCCGCACCGCGCAGGACGCCACCCGGTTCCTGTTCGACCGCCAGCAGCAGGCCGACGGCTCGATGCCGCGCAACTCCCTGGAGAACGGCAAGACGGCTCCCGACACCGGCGGCGTCCAGCTCGACGAGACCTCCTATCCGATCCTCATGGCGTGGCAGTCCGGGCTGGCTCGCGACGCCTCGCTGTACACCAACCACATCGTCCCCGCCGCCGACTTCCTCGTCGCCCACGGCCCGTCTGACGGCGTGGAGCGCTGGGAGGAGCAAACCGGCTTCTCGCCCTCGACGATCTCCGCCGAGATCGCCGGGCTCACCGCGGCGGCCAGGATCGCCACGGTCAATGACGACCCGGCGCACGCGCGCGTCTACCAGGCGACCGCCGATGATTTCGCGCGCAACATCAAGGCCTGGACCGTCACCACGACCGGCCCCTACGGATCGGGGCGGTACTTCATCCGCGTGTCGAAGACCGGTGACCCGAATGCTGCCATCTCCTATGGCCTCGGCAACGGGATCACCGGCAGCTTTGATCAGCGCTCGATCGTCGACGCCGGCTTCCTGGAGCTCGTGCGGCTGGGCATCCTCCCGGCGCGGGATGCCGACATCCGCGCGTCGCTCGCGGTGATCGACAACACGATCGAGCGCCAGACCGACAGCGGGCCCGGGTGGTATCGCTACGGCACCAGCGACCCGGGTTCAGAGGATGGCTACGGCGACTGCTTCATCAGCCTGCACACGAGCTGCTCGCCCACGGGCGCCCCGTGGCCCCCATCCAATCAGGGGACCGGACATCCGTGGCCGGTGCTCAGCGACGAGCGCGCGCAGTACGACCTCGCCGCCGGCCAGCCGGGCTCGGCCGACGCGCTGCTGCGCGCCATGCGCAACATGACCTCCGGCCAGGGCCTCGAGCCCGAGCAGGTGTGGGAGAACGCACCGGTGGCGCCCTCCCCATTCGGGACCGACCCGACCAAGGCGTCCATCGGCTTCACCAACGGCAAGCCCGTCGGCTCGGCGAGCCCGCTCACCTGGGCCCAGGCCACGGTGGCACGGCTGACCATCGACCTCGGCGCGGGCCGCAGCGTGGAGACGCCGGACATCGTCTCTGACCGCTACGTCGCCCACGGGATGCCGGGCACCTTTGCGCTGGCCGTCACCTCGCTGGTCCCCGATGCGGCGGGCACCGGCGCCACGGTGACCGGCACGACGCTGGCGGGTGCCGACGTCGACGCCGAGACGATCCCCGCCGGCGCGGGGAGGGCCACGCTGGCCTCCGTCATCGCGGACTCCAGCGGCCACTGGTCGCTGACCCTGCCGTGGAGCTTCGGCGCCTCGCCGATCACGGTCACGGCCACGACGGGCGGGCGCACGGCCTACGCCCAGGCCTCGAGCGTGACGCTGCCGGGCACGGAGGTGTTCAGCGCCACCGATCCCGCCGGCGACGACAACGGCCCCGGCACCTACCAGTATCCGACGGACTCCAACTTCGTCGCGGGCGAGTTCGACCTCACCGCCATGCAGGTCAACGAGACGGCCAGCAACGTCTACCTGCAGTTCAAGCTCCGCACGCTGGCGCAGACGTTCGGCGACAACTTCGGAGCCCAGCTGCTCGATGTCTACGTCCACGACCCATCGGCCACCACCACCACGACGGCTCCCTTCTTCCCGGGCGCCAACTACACCATCGCCCCGGCCGACGCATGGAGCGAGCGCGTCGAGGTCCAGGGGTTCGGCGTCGCCCCGGTGTGGGTCAATCCGGGCGGGACCTCGTTGGGCGCCGCCCGGTTCGTGGTCGATGCGCCCAGCGACACGGCGACGATCGTCCTGCCGCGGTCCGCGTTCGGCTCCGTCGGCTCCGGCTGGACGTTCACGGTCGCTCTCACCGGGCAGGACGGGTTCGGCCCCGGGTCCGCACGCACGTGGGCGGCCACACCTCAGGAGTTCCAGTTCGGCGTCTGCGCTCCCGGAGGGACGAGCCCCATCTGCGCCCTCGACCCCAATACGGTGCCCAAGGTGATGGACACGATCGCGCCGGGCGGCGTCGCCCAGCAGGACAGCGAGCTCAACCCGCTCAATGGTCCGGTGCAGCTCACGGGCGTCACCGTTCCATAGCTCGCACGCCTGTCGAGCACCCGGTCATGGTCGTCAGGCGCGTGTGGCGACCGGCTGTGCGGCGAGCGGAAAGCTGACGCCCGTCAGCTGCTCGGAGACGTCCCACAGCCGGCGCGCCACCTCGGTGTCCGTGGCGGCGCCGGAGCGGCCGACGAGCTTGGGCGCGCCCCGTGACTCCATGAACCCACCAGGACCCGCGAAGCTGTTGCCCGGGATGTCGGCCACGGCCGCATACAGCGTGGGCAACGCCCCACCCTTGTCGTCCTGGGCGATCACGCGGTTGCCGATGACCGAGATGATGTCCATGATCCGGTTCTCGCTGTGGAACTGGAGGTTGGTGGCGGCGTAGCCGGGGTGCGCGGCATTGGCCTCCACGTCGGAGCCCACGGCGATCAGCCGGCGCTGAAGCTCGGCGGTGAACAGCAGGTTGGCCAGCTTGGACTGCCCGTAGGCCCGCCACGCCCGGTAGGACCTGTGCTCCCAGTTGAGGTCGTCGAAGTCGATGCGGCCCATGCGGTGGGCGGTCGAGGAGACGGTGACGACCCGGCCGCCGATGTGGGGCAGCAGCAGGTTCGTCAGGGCGAAGTGGCCGAGGTGGTTGGTGCCGAACTGCATCTCGAACCCGTCGGCGGTCTGCGACTTCGGCGGGATCATGATCCCCGCGTTGTTGATGAGGATCTCGATGGGGCGGTCCCAGCCCTCGGCGAACTCCCTGACGGAGGCGAGGCTGGCGAGGTCAAGACGCCGGACCTCGGGGGTGCCGGACATCTGCGACGCGGCAGCGTCACCCTTGTCCGTGTTGCGCACGGCCAGGACGACGCGGGCGCCGGCGGCGGCCAGAGCGGAGGCGGCGGCGCGGCCGATGCCGCTGTTGGCGCCGGTGACGATGACCGTCTTGCCGGTCATGTCGGGGATGGAGGAGGTGGAGAAAGTAGGCAGGGGCGACAAGCGCTCCGGCGGTCAGCCGCCGAAGGGAGTGGGGTCAGGGAACGGCGTGTCGTCGTCTGAGAGCCGCGCGTCGAGCGCGTCCTCCTCGGCGGCGTGACCCTCGATGCGGATCCGCGGCAGCCGCCGGTCGATCCAGTCGGGCAGCGCCCACGTCCGCGGTCCCAGGATCTCGAGCACCGCGGGCAACAGGACGCAGCGCACCACGAGCGCGTCGAGGAACACGGCCGCGGCCAGGCCGAAGCCGAACTCCTTGATCGAACGCTGGTCGCCGAGCATGAAGGAGAGGAAGACGCAGATCATGATCGCCGCCGCCGCGCTGATGACGCGACCCGTGTATGCGATGCCGTCGGCGACCGCCAGGCGGGCATCGCGCTGGCGCACCCACTCCTCGCGCACGCGGGAGATCAGGAACACCTCGTAGTCCATCGACAGGCCGAACACCACCGCGAACATGAGCACCGGTACCCACGGCTCGATCGGCCCCTTGTTGACCCCGAGCAGGCCGGCCAGGAACCCGTTCTGGAACACGACCACGGTGGCACCCAGCGCGCCGCCGATGCTGAGCAGGTTCATCAGCGCCGCCTGGACCGGGATGACCAGCGAGCGGAAGATGACGAAGAGCAGCAGCGCCGAGAGCACGACGACGATCCCGATGAACAGCGGCAGCTTGCCCGCCAGCACGTTGGAGAAGTCGATCGATCCCGCCGTGAAGCCGCCGACCTGGGGGCGGCCGTCGAAGGTGCCCTTGAACTTGGGCAGGACGTCGTTGCGCAGGTGGTTGACGAGGTCGGTGGTCGCCGGGTCCTGAGGCGCCGAGGCCGGATAGACCTCCATCACCGCCACCCTGCCCGACGGGGACACCCTCGGCGCGGTCACCGCCGTGACATCCGGCGTCCCCGCGACGGCGCTACGCAACGCCGGCAGCTGGGCCTGCTGCCCAGGGTCAGAGAGCTGGGCGACCACCTGGAGCGGGCCATTGAAGCCGGGGCCAAAACCGCCGGAGAGCAGGTTGAAGGCGCGATAGGTGCTGGTGTTGGAGGGATCGTTGCCGGCGTCGCTTGACTCCAGCCGCAGGCCCAGCACCGGCACCAGGCAGACGAGCATGACCGCCAGCGAGGCAGCCCCCAGCCGCCACGGGCGCGACTGGACGACGACGCTCCAGCGCCGCCACGCTGAGGCGCGGGGGGCCTGACCGCGCGCCTCCCGGC
>JBAQGP010000003.1:0-9965 GCA_049287845.1 Solirubrobacteraceae bacterium
CCTCGCCGCCTCTCCGCTCATCCTCGGCTCCGACCTGCGGCAGCTGAACGCGGCCCAGAACCCCGTCGACCTTGCGCTGCTGCGCAATCGGCGCGTGGTCGGGATCGACCAGGACGGGATCTCGGCCCAGCGGGTTTCGGTCACCGCCAACAGCCAGGTCTTCAGCAAGACCGAGCCCAACGGAGATGTCATCGTCGGGCTGTTCAACACGGACTACTCGCAGCCGGAGGTCGTCTCGACGACTGCCGCCAAGGTCGGTCTTGCCGCCGACGGGCTCTACGAGATGCGCGACCTCTGGGGCGACAACAGCGACCTGTGCGCCGCCCAGTCGGTGCTGACCGCGAGCCCGACGCCGAAGTCGGTCAAGGCGCCGCTGTGCTCCACCGGCTCGTCGGCGCGCTACGAAACCGCGGGAGCGATCTCCGCCAACGTCCCGGCCGAGGGGGTCGCGTTCTACGAGCTCACGCCGCTGCACCAGGGCGCACCGTCGTCCTCCGCCGGCGGTGATCTGCCGAGCACGACCCTCGACCTGTCGGGTGTCGCCCGCCTGACGGCGGGACAGCCGACCACGGCGACCCTGACCTTCACCAACAACGGGGCGACGCCCGTCAGTCCGGTGAACCTGGGTCTCTCCACGCCGGCCGGCTGGACCGTGACGCCCCAGTCGTGCCCGGGCGCCGGCGACATCGCCCCCGGCCAGGCGGTCACGGCGACGTTCGTCGTAACCTCGCCGAACGCGCAGACCCACGCCACGGTCACGGCCACTGCCGGTCCGAGCTCATCGCCCCAGCCGCAGTGCCAGTCGGTCGCGCCGGCCTCCGGCGCCCCCGCCTCGGGGACCACCAGCGTCTCCGCCAACGCCACGGTCGTGACGTCGCCCGTGGTGATCAACGAAATTCAGACGGGGTCCACGACGACCCCAAACCAGCAGTTCGTCGAGCTCTACAACCCCGGGGCCTCCGCAGTGGACGTCTCGGACTGGCAGTTGCAGTACCAGGACGCGTTGGTGCCCCGTAGGGGTGGCGCGCCCACCGTCCTGGCGACCATCCCGAAGGGAACCTCGCTCGCCGCCGGCGGCTACTACCTGATCGGTGGCGCCGGCTACGTCTCCTCCTCAGCGCAGCCGCCAAGCGGCGTGGCCTTCGTCTCGAAGTCCCGCGACGCGCTGTCGGGCATCGGCGGCGGCGTCGGCCTGGTCGACGCCGGCGGGTCGGTCGTCGACAGCGTCGGGTGGGGTGTGGAGGACAACGAGGGCTTCGCGCCAAGTGCGTTTCGACGCACGTCCGACGTCTTTGTGCAGAACTGCGCGGCTCAGGCCAATGGGGTGGTGCCGACGGTCACCACGCCGACCCTGAGCTCGCGGATCTCCGCGCATCCGACGCCCCCGAGCATCCCCAATGGCGACAGCCTCGTGCGCCTGCCCAACGGTCAGGACACCGGCTCCAACTGCGACGACTTCTCGGTGACGAAGTCGCCGAGCCCGGGAGCCACCAACCTCCCGTAGCCGCGTTTCGCTGGACACCCCCCTAGCCCAGCCGCGGGTTGGGCACCGTGCCATGCCACCGCCCCACGTCATCTGACGTGGGGCGGGCAGGCAGGGCGGGCGGGAACGCAGCGGGGCGGGGCGCCCTCCCTCGGTCGCTCGGAGCGCCGGCGGATGAAGCGAGCGCACCGGAATCCCAGCTTTGAACGCCAAGCTCGCCCAACTCGGGATCAGATCGACCGTCGTCCCGATTCGAGCAGGATGTCGCGCCACTGCGTTCTCCCCGATCGCCGGCCGAGGGTCGCTCAGCGAGACGGTGACCGTGGGCAATCGCTGGATCCCGGGCGGCTATCACGGCTTCCTCGCAGCAGAGCAACTGCCCAACGGCAAGATCGCGATCGTGATCGGGACCACCAAGCGGCCGATCCCCGCCTGCTTTCCCGCAACTCCCGCAACCGCCTATCCCGTCAAAGGCCCGGCGAACTAAACCTCAAGCACAGCCGGTCCGCGGTGCCCCGCGCGAGCATCTCAATCGCCCAAGGGCTAGCGGACGCCGGTCGGCTGCCGCGATTCGATCAAAAGGCGAAGGCAGCCGCAACCCCGCCGGGGGAGTGCTGCTTCCGTGGCATAGCGTTCGTCGCCAATCACTGGGGTCGGACGAGCGCTGTTGGACCGAAGCGCAACCCGGACGCTACGTCCTCTGCTGAATGGGCCAGCTCCACCACTCGTCGGGCGTGCCGCTGGCCAAGCGAGCCCTCAGGGCCATACGCCGGGCTGAATGGTCTCGGTTGAAGGTTTCGATGAGTTCGCGCAATTCTGGGGCTAGGGTGAATCGTTCGCGGGCGCCCTGAGCCAGGTTGTGTAGTTCTTGGTCGTAGTCCGGCGATCGTTCCCAGTACGCAGAGTCCACGCGAAGCAGGCTGACCAGCAGGTCTGTGGGGTAGTCGTCGTATTCGACCAGTGCGTCCGCTCGTAGTCGCCTGTGTGCGAGCCCGACGAGACGGTTGAGACCAACCTGCTGTCCGATCAGGAGGCGTAGGTCTTCGACCGTGAAGTCCACGAGCGGTTTGCTCCGCAACTCATGACACCGTTTGACCAGAGCAGTAGCGCCCGGAGGTGCAGGCCCCCACGCTGGAGGATCCACGGTGTCAAGCGTGACCTTGCTCTTGTCGGCAGGGATCTGTCGTTCCGCGGCGTGACGCCGAAGCTCGCGGTCTCTCACGGCGTCCTCGTCTGCGAACCGGTCGACCGGGCTTTCCTCGCGCTCCCACTCAGCGCGGCTGTAGCGCAGATCGCGCCCCGTGTCCTCCAGCACGTCGATGGTGGCCAGCGACAGTGCTCGGGCACCGCCCATGCTGCCTCCAAGCGCCAGTGTGTCCTCAGACCAGGCGTAGTAGGCGCCCAGCGTCCCGATACGAGCTAACTCGTCATCTGACAACGACAACGCTCGCTCCGCCAAAGCATCCTCGCCGTGCTGGCGGAGCATGTCCGCAAGGACCTCACGACGAACCTCGATTGCCATCGCCTGACCTTACCCGCAAGGGCTCCAGCGATAGTCGCCTGCAGAGGCTTGAATTTGCTAGAAGCAACGCTTTTCGTCCGAGCGGCCGCCCCGTCGCATCAAGGGATCGACCGGCGGGGCTTCTCGCTCGGGTCGGACGCCGCGGTCGTCAGCTACCAACGCCTAGCGAACACGGGCGCCGAGGGCGCGCACGAATAGCGGTGGTCATCTCGAATGGGTTGACGGATCTGTCAGGTTCGTCGGATGCCGGACACTTGTCGGGGTAGTGGATCCTCAGGCGCGGTTTGAAGCCGTCTACGCGGCGCATAATGCTGCTGTTCGGACCTACGTTCGCCGGCGCGTCGATTCTCAGGACGCCGATGATGTCGTCGCTGACGTGTTCGTGGTCGCGTGGCGGCGGCTGCGCGATGTGCCAGAGGATGCCTTGCCGTGGCTCCTGGGCGTGGCTCGTCGAGTGATCGCGAACCGGTGGCGCGGCGCGACCCGCGCAGCGGCGCTGCGGGATCGCATGCTATTCGAGCGTCCGAGCTTTGCCCCGTCCCCGACGATGACCCCTGAGCCGGCGCAGGCGGTGCTTCGCGCGTTGAGCACGATGCGTGAGAAGGACCGCGAGACGCTGTTGCTGGTGGCGTGGGAGGGTCTCACGCCAGCCCAGGCGGCCACGGTTCTGGGAATCAACGCGAACACGTTCTCAGCGCGGCTGTCTCGCGCGCGGCGACGGTTTGAACGGGCGCTCGCAGCTGAGTCCACCCCACCAGAAACCGAGCACGGAGCCGTGAAAGCCGAGGTGTTGCCGTGAGCGATCCCACCATCGAGCTGATTCGCGGCGCGAACCCGTACCCAGCCGAACTGCCGCCGCTACCGATCGCACTGGTCATGCGACGCCTCGGCGAGGACAGGTCGCGTCAGCCAGATGCACGGCGCCGGCTGTTACGAATCAACATCGGCGGCGTGATGGCTGGCGTCGCGGTCCTGCTGGCGCTCGGGGTCGCGGTCCTCGCAATCACCGCACTCAGCCACCGCCACTCCCGAACCGGCACCGAAGGCTCTCCGGTCTCCTCCTCGCGTCAGCAGCTGCTGCAGACCCTCGGAGTCCTCCGCCGTTCTCAGACCAAGACCGACCTCTTGGCGACGCGCTCGGGCGGAGCAGGTGGCGAGCTCCCAGGCTTCCTTCGGGTCGCGTCCGCTGGACTGTGTCGAGAGAGGACTAGCTCGCTGCTGCCATGCACGATGAGGCTGGATACGCCATTGGTGCGCGCGGTGAAGGTTGGCGACGGCTATCGCGCGGCGGTCTTTCCCGTACAGATCGCACGCTCAACGATCCAAGCGCAACGTGGAGAGGGAGTCGTGCTCGCACTGCGAGGCCCCGGGCTCTACATCATCACCACCATAACGCCGAGCACCGTGCAGGAACTACACGACCACGGGCTGCTGCTTTCAGACTACGTCGCCAGTGGCGTTGACCGCGGGGTGATGCTCGTCCCAGACGGCGTGGCCCAAATCACCCTCGACCACTTCCGGCTCCTCGCCCCAAGACAGGCCAGCCTCGACCAGGTTCCGCCGACAACCTCAGCGGTGACCGACAACATGGCGCTGCTGCAGATCACCGGCCTCACCGAGCACAACCTCCACCTCAACCCCTCAGCCCTCGGCCGCTACTTCCACCAAGGCTCAGGCCGTGGATGCCGCATCACCTTCGCGGTGTACTCGCTGCCCGCGACCGCCGAGATGACGTGGCTCACCTCGAGCCACACACCCGTCCGGCGCACCACCATCAAGTTCCAGCTCGACATCGGCACCCATCACCCGGCGCCGCGAACAACCACCTCGGGCCCCGGTTGCACGCGATAGCAGGCCAGCGGACAACCCACGCGGCGACGCGGGGGCTGCGCTTCACCGTCTCCCGACCTAGCACATCCAACGAAACCAACGCGGCGCCCAAGCCTCGCGCCTACCCTTCCCGCGCCGCCCCGAGATGGTCCGGCCTCGCTTTGAGCTCGACGCGCTCAAGGTCAGTTTGTTGCGGTGATCGGACCGTTGTTGCCGCGAACCTTGAGCCATAGTTGGAGTTGCGTGGTGGTTTGCGCGATGACGTTGCCGTGTCGGTCGCTCCAGGTCGCCCGGGCTAGCACGTTCACCGCGTAGACGAGCGATTTCTGGCGCGGGTCTCGCACGTAGGGGACGCTAAACCGGTAGGCGGCGATGTTGTCATGCACCGACGTGGTGCTCGTTCCAAATCGGCGCAGGTCGACCGGTGCGGGAGCGGCGATCAGACGGATCGGCTTAAGCCTGACCGTCGCGACACCGTCGGGCACGACGACAGCCCCGAACACGCTGCGCATCGTCGGTGTGGCGTTGCTCCCAGAGACCGCCAGGCCATGGGTCCGCAACTCGGTGACACTGGTCGGCGTCGGTCCTGGGCTGGCCGCCCCGTCATGAAACGCGATGGATATATCAAGCCCCTCAGCGCGCCGGGGAGAGCCGGGTGAGGTCGGCGCGATCGCGGGGACAAGCGCAACGCTGTCTCCCGACCGCGGGAGCGGCACAACCCGGATCAGAGAAGCATCGAGTCGAACACCCGATGACGCCCCAAACCGCGGGGCCCCGGGGAACGACCGAGCTATCAGGAATATCGGCGAGGTCCGGCAGGCGCGGAACGCCGCGCTCCCGAGCTTCGGCGAGGACTTGACACAGGAGATCGCCAGCCGACTCGCCGCGCCAGGCGCCCGGCGCAGCACACCAAGTGTCCCGAGCAGCTGCTGACGAGTGCCAGTTAACGCATTCGCGCCCGACGGGGAGGCAGGAGGCGCTATTGATCGGTTCGAACCGCTCAGTAGCGCGACAGCGACGACGATCAGCACCGGGACCAGCACGCCGACGGCGACCATCACCCGACCGACGTGTCGAGCGTGAGGCCGCCAGTGGCCAGGCGAGGGCCTCTCGCTGATCACTGTCGCAACCCGCTGATCAAGGCGATCGAGCGCGATCTGTTCGGCCGCGACATCACGGATCGCGGTCAGCACATCCAGTTCGTCGAACTCGCTCATGTCGTCACTCCCTCGTTGACTGCTTCTCCAGAGCGCGAGCGAGGCGCGTTCTCGCCCGCGCGATCCTCGAGCGGACGGTCCCGACCGGGACTCCCAGACCGCTCGCCGCTTCCTCATACGACAGCTCTCCCCAAACGACCAACAGGAGCGTGTCTCGCTCATGCTTTGGAAGTCGCCGTAACTCATCAACAACACCGGGCGCGACCGCACGGATCTCCGGCGCCGGCACTGACCCTCGATCAACCGCGGCGCAGGAGAGCGCAGCAAACCGTCGGGCTTCGACCCGTCGGTGATCGCCAATCAAATGGTTCGCGATCCCGAGCAACCACGGCAGCGCCGAATCGCGCTCCGGCACATATCGCGCCCGGCCGTCGAACGCTCGAATGAACACCTCGGCCGCAACGTCCTCGCACATCTCGACGCCCAACCCCCGCGCGACATACCGCGCCACCGACCCTCGATGGCGCCGATAGAGCTCTGCGAACGCATCCGAATCACCAACGGATTGCCTTATCAGCTCGGCATCTGACCGCATCACAAACACATCGCCTCCCAGCGCCGAAAAGTTCCGTCCGCAAACCGCCGCTGCATCCCGATGCTCCCATCGCCGCCGACTCACCGGCGCTCCGCACATTCTCATGGACCCCCGAGGCGGTCCAACGCCACGATGAAACCACCGGGCAGCGCAGTCCGCGGCGCAGCTTCTTACGAGCGGGAACACACGTCGGACCGCACTCCGATCTGGATCAGAGCGCTGCTGCGCGCCGAACTGTTGCCGCACACCCGCTCTGGCCTCTCGACGAGCATTTCGACGCGAAACGGCGATGGTCTCGCAATGCGCGAAAGGTAGGCCTCCGGCGCAGAACGGGATCCCAGACTGAGACCATGCTGTGGCCTCGAGAGTCGCCCGGTACGGCTAGCCACGTAGGCTCAGCAGATGCCGATGAGTCCTGATGTTGTCCTTGCCGAGCTTGACCTTGGTCACGTGACCGTTCGAGCTGTCCGCGCGCATGTATTGCCGGAAATGCGCGAGATGTTCGCGGCCGGGGGTCGGGCGGTTGGTGACGAGATCATCGAGGTGAGGTGGGGGGACGCGCCGTCCGGTCAACCGGTGCTCCGTGAACGACCGACGATGATCATCATCGACGACTCTCTCGCGCTGGTGTTCGGCCTTCTCCCCGACCGCGCGGTAGCTGCCGAAGCCGTCGCTCCTGACGGTGAGCGGGTGTCCTGCACGATCGCTCCTGGTGTCTGGCTCGTCGTGCTGCCGAATAATCAGCGTGGGGCCGAGCTGTATCCGGTCCTGTTTCGGGACCAGGTTGGCGCCCCGGTCAATCCGGGCCTTCCGGCCGATTGGGAGCGTCAGGCGATCGGAGCACGCGAGGTTCCGTGTCCTGCGTGCGAGTCGAACGCCTGGGACTTGGTGACTGCAGCCTGGGAAGGCACCGGACATTTGCGTAACTCGCGGTGGGGCTACGACGTCTATGGCCCTGGGAAAGCGTTCGTCTGCCGCGTATGTGGTCACGAAGAGCGCCGGGGCACCGTTATCGGCCATCCCTAGTGCTCGGCAACGCTTAGCACGGAGTATCGGCTGCTGCTGCTTCGAGCCAGCGGATGTGCCGCTCCTTGCTCAGACGTTCGCTGAGCGATACACCCGCGAACGCTATGCAGGTGTCCGCAAGGGAAGGCTTATCGCACACACCCGGGCCGCGGGCCTGGAATTCAGCGGCTCGGAACCGTCTTGATGAGCGCGCCGTTGGCTGCTCGCCAGATCATCTTTTCGCCGAAGGGTGCCGCCGCGTTGCGGGGTGTGTTGGTGACCATGACGTTGTCGACTACGCGGGCCGTAATCGAGAACGCCTTGCGCACGCGCCCTCCTGCGTGGATGGACGGGTAGACGATCTGGACGGTGGAGACGCCGTCCGGTAGCAGGGCGATAAGCCGCGCGCCGTGCTTGGTGTTGTCGCCGCCGAACATGCCACGCTGCTGGATGTCATCGATGCTTTCGCCACCAAAGCCGGCTCCGAGGTTCGGGCCTTGCTCCACAACCGTGACGCTCGTGTGCGGGCCTCGCTCGGCGACCTGCTGGTCCCCGAGCGAGGTGACCGCGGCGCGCAGTGACCGGGGAACCGTCGGCAGTTCGTGGCGGAGCCTGCGGGCAATCGACGCCGCGCATCGAGCGCTGAGCTGCCCGGCGTTGACGGTCGGGACGATCCAATAGCTGATGCCGTTGACCACACGGGCGCGGCGGATGTAGCGAACGAAGGAGTCTTTGGTCCAGATCGGCAGTGAGCGGTGAGAGCCTGGTGCGGGCCGCGGGATGTCTTGTGCTTCCCGGGGTCGGCGCAGGACGCCCAGGATCGAGAGCAGGGCGGGATCGGGGACGCCTTGGCTGACTGCTTGGCTTTTGTGTGGCGGGCGCTTGCCGCACCGGCCGCGGAGTACGGGCCCGATCGCTGCGGTGAGATACGGTTGGGCGGCACGGCGCTGAGCGGGTGCGATCGCGCCACCTGAGCTGTGGGCGGGCGGCTTGCCCTGGTAGCCAGCCTGGGACCTCAACCCGAGCGCGATCACGCCCACAGCCGCGACCACCACGACCGACCCGATCAGCGCGATGACCCCGGCGGCGCGCGAGCGGTGCGGGAGGTGGCCGGTGGGGCGGACGAGAATGCGGTGCGCTCGACGGCGGTGGTGGGCACGCTGGCGGCACAGGCCGGCGAGTTGCTGTTCGAGCGCGTCGAAGTATCTCTCGGTCATTGTTGCTCCAGACGGGCGCGGATCCGCGCCAGGCCGCGGCTGACTCGTTTGCGAGCGACCATCTGCGAGCAGCGCAACTGCTTCGCGATCTGCTCGTAGCTCTGGTCTCCCAGCACGCGCGCTCGGACCGCTGCGCGTTCGTGCTCGGGCAGACTGTCCAACAGCGCAAGAAGATCGCCCTCGCCACGAACGGCAAGCGTCTCGACCTCGTCAAGGTCGGCATCATCGAGGGCGAGCGGTGCGAATTCGAGCCGACGCCGAGCTCGATCTCGAATCCGGCCCCTGCGTCGTGACTCGCGCAGCTTGTTGCGCGCGATGCCGAGCACCCACGGGCCGGCCGGTCCGATGTCGCGGTACCGCGAAGCCGCGAGCAGCACCGCCGAGAACACCTCGGCACACAGGTCGGCAGTCGCCTCACGGTCGCGCGTCTCACGCAGCAGCACCGCGGCGACCATCGCTAGATGGCGACGGTAGAAGACCGAAAACGCCGCATCGTCGCCATCGGCGATCGCCGCCAACAGCGCCGCGTCTGACCATCCCTCGCGACCCAAAGAATGCGCCATCACCCACACCCTTGCACCAACCACCCCGATTGTGACCCCGCCCGCGACCGGCAGCCAGTGAACTCGGCCGGTAACGCCCCCGGACCATCCCAAGGCACCGCGACCCTGAAGGCAAACCGACGGATCGAGAATGCTGGCTCATCGCCGGCGGGCCGGTCGGGCGGCCCGCCGCGCACCGGCGCGGGCAAGCAATATGACGACGGCCTGTCAGACGGGAACCCTCACCGTACGCGTCAGAAGGCTCGCGCAGTCCTGTGGGCAGCGCATCGATCTCGCTCGGTGCTGAACCGCATCGCCGCAGGGCAAAGTGACGAGCAAGCGCGCTATGGGTGAAATGACCGCTCGTTGACGGTCTTGATGATCTTGCCGGACGCCGAGCGCCAGATCGCGGCCGAAGGCCAGCCGCCGCGCTCAAACAGCGTCGGGACCGAGACGAGGAATACGTTGTTGACGACCTGGCCAGTCACGCTGAGGGTGGCCAGCTTATGGTTGGCGTGGTGGCTAGCTGGAAACTGGAGGGTGACGGTCGCGACGCCAGCGGGGACGATCCCGTCCATGACGATCGGGGTCGGAGGTTTGCCGCCGCCTCCGCC
>JBAQGP010000004.1:0-4442 GCA_049287845.1 Solirubrobacteraceae bacterium
ACCTGGTCGGACAGCGGTTTTTCATCCGCGGACTCACCGCCGGCGGGGTCAAGGGATGAGCCAGATGACAAGCGACAGGTCGCTACAACCATTGGACAAAGGAGCGGACATGCGCCTGAAAAGTGGGCTGCGCGCGCTGGCACTAGCCCTGGTGTCGGCCCTCACACTGGGACTCATCAGCGGCTGTGGGAGCAGCAGCGGCGGCAACAGCAGCTCGAGCGGAGGCTCCGGTGCGAGCGCCGGCGCGAGCTCCAGCGCAAGCGCGACGGGAGGGCCGGGGCTGGGCAGCAGCTATGACGTTGCCAAGGCCGGGAAGTCAACGCTGACGATCTGGTGGCTGGGAAACCAGGAGATCCCCGGGATCGAGTCATGGATGAAGCAGGCGATAGCGACCTTCGAGAAGCTCCATCCCACCGTGACAGTCAACACGGTGCTACAGAGCACCGACACGTACACCACGACGCAGAAGACCGCCTGTAAGAGTGGGACCGGCCCTGACATCTGGTACAACTGGGGCGGGACTTGGTCACTGGAGCAGGCGTGGCCGGGGTGCGTCGTGCCCAACGAGGCGGTGCTCAGCCCTGAGGATCTCAAACCGGTTCCGGCGATCGCCGGCACAAAGTGGGCCGGCCACACCTGGGTGTATCCGATCGAGCAGCGGCTGTATCCGATCATCTACAACAAGGACCTGTTCGCCAAGGCCCACATCACTGGCACTCCGTCGACGTGGACCGAGTTCCTCGCGGACCTGCAGAAGCTCAAGGGCGCAGGCTCCCAGCCGCTGGTTACCGGGCTGAAAGACGGCTTCGGTGGCGAGAACCTGGCCGTCGCGATCCAGCGCCAGGTCCTGTCGGTTCCGAACCTGATCCAGTCAGTGGTGGACGGCAAGATGTCCTCGGCGGCGTGGAAGCAGTGGCTGGACGCGGCCTACCAGCTCAAGCCTTACTTCAACAACGACACGAACTCGATCACCTACTCGCAGGGTCTGGCGCGCTTCCAGTCGGGCAAGGCGGCGATGATCTTCGCCTCGCCGGGATGGCAGCAGACGGTGATCGGCATGAACTCGCAGGGCAAGCACGTGGGGATCTTCAAGGTCCCGACCTACACCTCGGACCCGCGAGCGCAGCAGCTCTACGAGGACACACCCGGGTTCCAGGTGACGAAGTTCGCCCACAATCCAAAACTCGCGGGGGCGTTCCTGGCCTTCCTCCACACCCCGGCGGAGATGAACGCGTTGTATGAGTCCACTGGAGACATCCCCAGCGACACCCGCTGGCACCCGACTAGGTACAAGAGTCCAACCGATGCCCAGCTCGTGAACTGGCTGAAAGCCGGTATCGATTACTACTCTGCCAACTACTACCCCACCGACGTCGACACCAATGGCAACTTCGTCGTCTTCCAGGGGATGTACGGCGGCAACATGACGGTGAGCCAGGCACTGAGCACCTACCAGACGCAAATCTCGAAGTGGCGCCAGTTGCAGAGCGGCGAACTTCAGGATTACCAGGAGTGGCTGAAGGACTACGGACACTAGGTTTGATCCACCTGGCTGCCCGGGGCCCGCGCGGCTCCGGGCAGCCGAGAACTTGGACTCATGCGAATAACTGATGTCAAAGCCCTGATCCTCCGGCAGCCTGATCTCGACGCCAGCGTCGCGGACGGCAGCCAGGACGCTCTGCTGATCGAGGTGCATACCGACGAAGGCCTGATCGGGGTCGGCGAGGTTGACTCCTCTCCGACCGTGATCAAAGCGATCATCGACGCTCCGGCGTCGCACTCGATCGCCTGCGGCTTGCGGTCGCTGCTGGTGGGGGAGGATCCGACAGAGATCAGCCGCCTCTGGGAGCGGATGTTCAGGGGCACGCTGTACTTCGGCCGCCGGGGAGCCGCGATCCACGCGATCTCCGGCATCGACATCGCGCTGTGGGACCTGCTGGGAAAGGCCACCGGCAGACCGGTGTGGTCGCTCCTTGGTGGCCGTCACCGGGAGACGGTGCGCGCCTACGCGAGCACACTGATGCCAGAGGACCCCGGCGAGGTCGCCACGGTGGTGGCGCAATACCGCGATCAGGGTTTCTCGGCCATCAAGCTCGGCTGGGGGCCTCTGGGACGCTCAGCCCAGCTCGACGTCGAGCTCGTGGCGGCGGCTCGCGCCGCCGGTCCCGATGTAGAACTGATGATCGATGTGGGCAAGGGCTGGACCTCGGTCCGCGACGGCATCGATCGGGCCCTGGCTATCGCTGAGTACCGGCCCGCTTGGATCGAGGAGCCGTTCATGCCCGACGACTACCCGAAGTACGCGGCACTGGCTCAGGCGGTTCCGGTACCCCTGGCAGCCGGCGAGGAGGAGACGACGGTGGCCGACTTCGAACGCCTCATCCAGACCGGCGCGGTGGAGATCGTCCAGCCCGATGTCACGCGCGCCGGTGGCATCACGGAGCTGATGCGGATCGCTGATCTAGCCCGGCGCCGAGGACGCCGGTGCATCCCCCACGCGTGGAGCACGGGGATCATCAAGGCCGCGACGCTCCATGTCCTCGCTGCCATGCCGGAGGCCGAGTACATGGAGTACTGCGTCCAGTCAACGCCCTTAAACGAGAGCCTAGTCGCACAGCGGTTCCCCGTCATGGACGGATTCGTGCGAGTGCCTGACGGCCCCGGACTGGGAGTCGATCTCGACCGAGAGCGTCTCGCGGCGTGCCTCGTGGACGTGACCGGCTGAGGGCTTGGTAAATGGAGCGGATCGTCACCCTCGGCGAGGCGATGCTGCGCCTCACCCCGTCGCCAGGCGAACGTCTGCGTAACGCCACCCGGCTGCAGGCGTTTGTCGCCGGCGCGGAGGCCAACGTGGCGACAGCGCTGGCCAGCCTCGGAGTGCCGGTGAGCTGGGTGAGCGCCCTCCCAGAATCACCGACGGGGCATCGGGTGGCCGGCGCCCTGGCCGCGGCTGGCGTGGGACTCGACTTCGTGGCGTGGCTGGGCGACGCTCGACTTGGCCTGTTCTTTGCCGAGCAGGCGGATCCCCCGCGGGCAAGCCGGGTCTGGTATGACCGGGCGGGATCGGCGTTCGCGGAGCTGTCGGCGGTTCCACCGCATGCGCTCGACGATGCGCGGATCGCCATGGTCTCCGGCATTACGCCGGCGCTGGGTGAGCGCGGCGGGGCAGTGGTGCAGAGCTTCACCGAGGCTGCCCGGAGCGCCGGGGCACGCCTGTGCGTGGACGTTAACTACCGGGCTTCGCTGTGGTCCGCGGCGCAGGCCCGAGACGGCCTTGCCGAGCTCATTGCCGCCAGCGACATCGTGGTCTGCAGCGCGCGAGACGCAAAGCTCGTGTTCGGTGTCAGTGACGCCGGCCCTGATGCTGCCCATGACCTTGCGCGCCGGTGGGCGCCGCAGGCGGAGATCGTGGTCCTGACGCGCGGTGACCGCGGGGCGGTGCTGGTCTCCGACGGGCGGGTCGTCGAGCACCCAGCCGTCCCGACCCATGTAGTGGACCGCTTCGGCGCGGGCGACGCGCTCGTCGCCGGGCTGCTCTGGGCGCTGTGGCACGGTTATGATCACGACTACGCCCTACGCGCCGGGTTGATGCTGGCGTCGCTGAAGTGCACCACGTTCGGCGACACGGCCCAGTTCAGCGCCGAAGAACTGACCACCGCGCTGGCCGTGGACCCCGAGGTAGCGATCCAGCGATGAGGGACCGCGATCCGATCGCGCTGCTCGAGCGCACCCGGTTGCTGGCCGTTGTGCGCCGCGCGCACGTCGACGATGTCATCGCCGACACGTTGGAGCACGCCGGCATCGAAGCGCTTGAGATCAGCCTTGAGTCCGGCAACGCCCTTGAGTCCATCGCACGGTGGCGGGAACGCTTCCCGACTCTTACGGTCGGCGCGGGAACTGTGACCACTCCGGACAGGGCGCGACGCGCGATCGACGCCGGAGCCGCGTTTCTCATCTCACCCGGTCTGCACGCCGGCGTCACCGAGGTGGCCGCCGCTGCGGGCGTGCCATACATCCCGGGGGCGCTCACCCCGAGTGAGGTCGGCGCGTGTGCCGTCGCCGGCCTCACGATGATCAAGATCTTCCCGGCGGCGCGCATGGGCGCCGCTTACGTTCGTGACATCCTGGCTGTCTTCCCCACGCTGCGTCTGATCCCCACTGGAGGTGTAGACGTCACCAATGGCCCGGAGTTCCTCGGTGCCGGGGCGACTGCGCTCGCGGTGGGCAGTGCGCTGGTCGGTCCAGACACCGCCCCGGTCGATCTCGCCGACCGGGCCAGGGAGTTCACAGCCCTCGTCTCGACCAGCCCACTAGGAGGCGCCTGACATGCCTGTCCAAGGAGTCCTGCCGGTCATTCCTACCCCGTTTGTCGACGGTCGCTTTGACTCGGCGAGCTTCCAGCGCCTCCTCGATCACATGCTCCCGTTCGTCGACGGCTACAC
>JBAQGP010000005.1:0-5187 GCA_049287845.1 Solirubrobacteraceae bacterium
CGTCCGGACCGTTGCCCGGCCGAGAGGTTGCGCGGGATCTCCACCAGCGCCAGCGGATTGCCGGCGGTCTGCGCCCACAATCGGCGGGCCACCGCGGGGGAGACCTCGCCCGCGCCGCGGGCGACCAGTGCCAGCGCCGGATCCTGGGCCAATCCCGAGAGATGCAGCTCGGTCAGCCCGGTGTGCAGCGGCTCTTCGGTGTCGCCGTCGCGGACCGCCATCACGACGGCCACGGCGTCGGAGGCCAGGCGGCGTGCCGCGAACAGGATCGCGTCGCGCGAGGCCGCGTCGAACCACTGCAGGTCGTCGGCGACGACGAGCACCGGGCGCGTGGCGGCCGCGGCGGCCAGGAGGCTGACCACGCCGGCGTGGCAGGGCAGCTGTTCCACATGTGACTGCGAGGCCAGGCCCACCGCCGCCCGCAGGGAGTCCGCCTGGATGGCGGGCAGCCCGTCGATGCCGTCGAACAGCGGGCGCAGGAGGGTCGACAGGGCGCCGAAGGCCAGGTCGGACTCCGACTGCACGCCGGTCGCCGACAGGAGCGTGAGGTCGCGGGCGCCGTCCATCACGGTGGCCAGCAGGAGCGACTTACCCACGCCCGGCTCGCCCCGGATCACCAGCGCGCCGCCGGTGCCCAGGCGCGCCGCGTCCAGCAGGCCGGCCAGTGCGGCCAGCTCGGTTTCGCGGCCCAGTGCAGGGACAGATGTGGTCATGCTCAGGCCCCCGGAAGCCACTGCCGTGAGCATAAATGAACCGGCCCGCCCATCCGACCTTGGCGATGTCGTAGGGTCCGCGAGATGAGTGAGGTCGTCGTCGTCGGCGCCGGTGTGGTGGGCCTGGCCGCGGCGCACGAGCTGGCGCGCGCCGGCCATCGGGTGACGGTGGTGAGCGCCCACGTGCCAGGCGCCCGCCAGTCCCGCGGGCTGACGCGCATCTTCCGTCTGGCGCACGACGACGGCGAGCTCACCGACGCGGCGGCCGCCTCGCTGGGTCTGTGGGAGGAGTGGGAGGCCCGGGCCGGGCGGCCGCTGCTCGACCGGGTGGGACTGCTCCTCACAGGTGACGTGATCGACCGCGAGACCCACCTCGCGCGCCACGGCGGGATTGAGCGCGGCAGCGGCCCCCGTCATCCGCTGGCCGTCTCATTGGCGGGGTGGTCGTTTGAGCCCACCGGCGCGGCGATCCGCGCCGAGGACACCATCCGCTTCCTTCAGGCGGGGCTCGAGCCGGTGCTGGCCGAGGTCGTGAGCGTGGACGCGCGAGGGGTGACGCTGACCGGCGGCGACCGGCTGGACGCCGAGCGGGTGATCGTGTGCGCGGGCCCTGACACCTACGGCCTGCTGGACCTTCCAGAGCCGGAGCGGATGCGCTCGGTGCGCTTCTCCTTCGCCCTGCGCGAGCCGCTCGCGGCTCCGGCCCCGTGCTGGATCAACCGCGACGAGCGACTGGGCGAGCCGTTCTACGCGGTCATGGACGGTCCCGACCACTACTCGATCGGGCTGAGCCATGGGGATCCGGCAGCGCTGGATGAGGCCGAGCACGTGCGCCAGGCGTACCCCCGCATCGCGCGCATCGCACGGCGGGTGTTCCCCGGTCTGCATCCGGTCGCCGAGCGCACCATCGCGTGCGAGTTCCCGCTGCGCCTCCGCGCGCCTGAACCCAGGCTGGCGAGTGACGGCTGGGACCTCGTCGAGCGCGACGGCGTTCTTGGCCTCACCGGTCCGGCGCTGTTCAAGTTCGCCCCGCTGCTGGGGCAGCTGGCGACACGCCGTCTGGGGGGATGACGGCCCGGTCGTACGGGCGCGACCGCTTCGGTCGCTGGGACGCGTCGCGCGGACGGCGTCTAGAGCGAGCGCAGGAAGGCCAGCAGCGGCTCGTTGACCTGCTCGGGGTGGGTCAGGTTGGAGGCATGCGGGCCACCCTGGATGAGGACGACGCCGGTGGATCCGGGCAGCCGCTCGGAGAGCGCGTGGGCCTTGCCGACCTCGATCGACATGTCCGCGGTGCCGTGGAAGATGATGGCGGGACAGGTGATCTCGCCGACGCGGTCGGTGAGGTCCTCACGCTCGAACAGGGCGTTGCAGGGCTCGCGCATGGCCTCACGGGGGAGGGTGTGCCACTTGGCGATCCAACTCTCGCTGAGCGCCGGATCGCCGATGATCAGCCCCGCGATGGCCTGGGTCAGCTCGTCGACGGGTCCGACCTGGAGCCAGGTCTCCTGCATCCGGCGGTAGGCGGGGAGGCGCTCGGGGTCCTCCGGACCTGATTGCGTGTCGATGAGGACGAGCGCGCGGACGCGCCCCGGGGCAAGGAGCGCGGCTCGCATCGACAGAAAGCCGCCCTGGGACATGCCGCCGAGCACCGCCTGTTCGATGGCGAGATGGTCCAGGAGCCCGAGGCAGTCACGCGCCGAGTCCCAGTAGGTGAAGGGCTCGCCGTCGAACTCGGTCTCGCCGAACCCACGCTCGTCCCAGGTGATGACACGGAACTCCGGGTGTAGGGCCTGCACCTGCGGGGCGAACATCTCGCGGTCCATGAGGAAGCCGTGGGAGAGGATGACCGGCGGCCCGTCGCCACCGGTGTCCTCGAAGCGGATCCGCTGGCCGTTGACGTCGGCGAAGGACATGGCAGGGGCTCTCTCCTCAGGGTCGCGGTGAGGCGCGACTCTATCCGCGCGCCAGCCTGATCTGCACGAAATCTTTACGCGGGGCCCGGGTTTCTGTACGCCCCCTGCACGGCCGCGGATCGATCATCTGAGATATGAACACGCGCTCTCCTGACAGCACGCGGAGGTGAGCGGGCGGTGATCGGATGGGTCATCCTGGCCGCGGTCCTCATTCCCGCGCTCGCGCTGGGACGCTGGGCGGCCGGTCGCGCCGCCCCGCCCCGATAGCGCAGCCCCGCGAAGCTACGCGGGCCGCTGAACGCGCTCGAGCCGTTTGGCGGCGGTTGCCTCGTGTGCGGGCATGAGATCCGCGCGTGAGATCTCGACCACGTGGGGGGCGATGGCGCGCACCCCCTCGTCGGCGTCGATCCGCTGGTAGGTCAGCGTCTTGAGGAACTTGGCCACCGAGAGTCCACCGGTGTAACGGGCGGCGCGGCCGGTGGGCAGCGTGTGATTGGTGCCGATCGCCTTGTCAGAGAAGGCGACGGTGGCGCGGCTGCCCAGGAAGATCGAGCCGTAGTTGCGCAGCCGCTGCAGGTACCAGTCGTCGTCGGAGGTGTGGACCTCGAGGTGCTCGGTAGCCACCTCGTCAGACAAGACGGCGGCATGCTCGCGGTCGGCCGCGACCATGACCACGCCGTGGTCGGTCCAGGCGCGCCGCGGCGTGTCCGCCGAGCCGTCGCCGCGGCGATCCAGCTCGTCGAGCTGGCGCGACACCTCCTCGATGACGGCACGCCCCAGGGACTCCGAGACGGTGATGAGCACGGCCGGCGAGGTGGGCCCGTGCTCGGCCTGGCCGAGGAGGTCGGCCGCGACCAGCTCCGGGTCGGCCGTGTCGTCGGCGATCACGGCGACCTCGGAGGGGCCGGCCAGCAGGTCGATCCCAACGCGGCCGAAGAGCTGGCGCTTGGCCTCCGCGACAAACGCGTTGCCGGGCCCGACGATCATGTCGACCGCGGAACTCGGATCCGGCCGCCCCGATTCATCGAGGAGCCCGAACGCCATCGCCGCCAGGGCCTGGACCCCGCCGAGCGCGAAGATGCGGTCCGCGCCCGACGTGGCGATCGAGTGCAGCGTGGGCGCGTGCAGCTCCCCGGCGCGCGGCGGCGAGCACGCGATCACCGTGTCCACGCCGGCAACCTTGGGGACCAGCACGGTCATGAAGGCGCAGGCGAGCATGGGCACGCGGCCGCTGGGGCAGTACGCGCCGACCGACCCGACCGGGACCTGGCGCTGTCCGAGGAACACCCCGGGCAGCGTCTCGGCCTCGAAGTCGGTGAGCGTCGCCCGCTGGAGCTGCGCGAAGTTGCGGATCTGGGCCTGGGCGAAGGCGATGCTGTCCTTCAGCGGCTCGGGCAGCGACGCGCTGGCGGCGGCGACCTGGCCGGAGGTGACCTCGAAGCTGGGCCGGTCCCAGTTGTCGAGCTCGCGGGAGTAGGCGCGCACGGCATCGATGCCGTCGCGCTCGATCTTGCCCAGCATCTCCGACACCCGCTCGCGCACCGCGGGGTCTGCCCCCCCTGCGGACGCGGTCGTCGGTGACTTGAGATAGACGGGCTCGTCCATGGCGCCAGCGTAGGCCGACGGCCAAGGAAAAACTACGCTTAGACCTCTTTCACCTCATCAAAGCAGCGCCTTGACCCTGCAACAGCTCCTCTATTTCCGTACCGCCGCCCAGCTCGGCTCGTTCAACGCGGCGGCGCGCTCGCTGCACTGCACCCAGCCGGCCGTGTCCGATCAGGTCCGCCGGCTGGAGTCAGAGCTCGGGGTGTCGCTGTTTGCCCGGGCCGGACGCGGCCTGACGCTGACCAGCGCCGGCCGCGTCTTCCTCAGTCACGCCGAGCGGGTCACCGAGGCCGCGGACGACGCGCTCGTGTCCGTCGGCCGCCGCCACGCGGCACGCGAGCGGGTGGTCACCATGGGGACGTTCCGCAATGCTCCGTACTACGAGATCGCCGAGCTGGCGACCCGCTACTGCGATCGCAACCCTGACGCCCGGCTGCGCCTGCGCGGCCAGAACTCCTACGACGTCGCGCGTGCTGTCCAGGACGGAGACCTGGAGGCAGGCCTCGTCGTGCTGCCGGTCGACGACTCGCTGCTCGAGGTCCGGTCGCTGTTTCGCGACGAGGTCATGTTCGTCAGCCGCGACCGGTCGCTGACGCGCGAGCCAGCCGGCGTCGCCGCGCTCGCCACGTCGCCGCTCATCCTCTACGACATCACCCACGGCTTCAACGACCCCACGCGCCGCCAGCTCGCGGCCCGCGCGCAGGAGGTGGGGGTGCTGCTCGAGCCGCGCCTCGAGGTCGAGCACGTCGAGACGGCGCTCCAGCTCGTGGGGCGCGGCCTGGGAAGCACGATCGCCGCGCGCGCCGTGCTCGCCCGCTCCTCGCTGTCCGAGGGCGTCACCGCCGTCGGCTTCGCCGAGCCCTTCTATGACTTCTTCGCCGTGGTCACCCGGCGCGGCGTCCGCGTCAGCCCGGCGACCACGGCCCTGCTCGATCTCGTCGACGAGTGGGCCGAGA
>JBAQGP010000006.1:0-3412 GCA_049287845.1 Solirubrobacteraceae bacterium
GGACGGTATGAGTCGAGGTCAAATGCTGTTAGGTCTGTGAACTCCCAACCGGGGCGGCCCTTGAAGGTCGGGAGCTCGAGCGCGCTAGCCAATCGAGCCCTCCATCTGCAGCTCGATCAGGCGGTTCATCTCCACCGCGTACTCCATGGGGAGCTCCTTGGTGATCGGCTCGATGAACCCGTTGACGATCAGCTTGGACGCCTCGTCCTCGGGGATGCCGTGGCTCATCAGGTAGAACAGCTGGTCATCGCCCACCTTGGACACCGTGGCCTCGTGGCCGACGTTGACGTCATCCTCGGAGATCCGGATGGTGGGGTAGGTGTCTGACCGGCTCTCCTCGTCGAGCAGGAGGGCGTCGCACACCACCTTGGAGCGGGCGCCGTGCGCGCCCTTGGCGATCTCCAGCAGCCCGCGGTAGGAGCCGCGGCCGCCGTCCTTGGAGATCGACTTGGCGAAGATGTTGGACGTCGTGTTCGGCGCGGCGTGGATGATCTTGCCGCCGGCGTCCTGGTGCTGGCCCTTGCCGGCGAACGCGATCGACAGGATCTCGCCGTGGGCACGCTCGCCCATCAGGTAGACGCTGGGGTACTTCATGGTCAGCTTGGAGCCGAGGTTGCAGTCCACCCATTCGACGGTCGCGTCCGTCTGAGCGACGGCGCGCTTGGTGACCAGGTTGAAGACGTTCTGAGACCAGTTCTGCACCGTCGTGTAGCGGATCCGTGCGCCCGGCTTGGCGATGAGCTCCACCACCGCTGAGTGCAGCGACGACGAGCTGTAGGTCGGAGCCGTGCAGCCCTCGACGTAGTGCACGTAGGAACCCTCGTCGGCGATGATCAGCGTGCGCTCGAACTGCCCCATCGACTCCGTGTTGATCCGGAAGTACGCCTGGAGCGGCATCTCGACGTGCACACCCGGCGGGACGTAGACAAACGAGCCGCCCGACCACACCGCGGAGTTCAGGGCCGCCAGCTTGTTGTCGTTGGGCGGGATGATGGTGGCGAAGTACTCGCGCACCAGCTCCTCATGGTCGCGCAGCGCCGTATCCATATCGGTGAAGATCACGCCCTGCTTGGTGAGCTCCTCGTTGATCTGGTGATAGACGACCTCGGACTCGTACTGGGCGCCGACGCCAGAGAGGAACTTGCGCTCGGCCTCGGGGATGCCCAGCCGGTCAAACGTGTTCTTGACGTCCTCGGGCACGTCGTCCCAGGAGCGCTCGGCACGCTCGGAGGCGCGCACGAAGTAATGGATGTCGTCGAAGTCGACCTCGGCCAGCATCGGCGATCCCCAGGTCGGCATCGGACGAGCCAGGAAGTGGTCCAGCGCCTTGATGCGGAAGTCGCGCATCCATTGGGGCTCTGACTTGAACTCACTGATCTTGGCCACCAGCTCGGCGGTGAGGCCCTTGGGCGCCTTGTACAGATAGTTCTCGGCGTCGTGGAAGCCGTAGCGCTCGGTGTAGTCGGCGTTGATCCCGCGCAGCTGCTCGTTCTCGGTGAGGACGGGCGCGGTCGGGTTGGTGACGGTCTCAGAAGTCGCCATTACTCCACCTCCAGCTTGATCGTGTCGTCCTCGATGATCACCGGGAAGGTGTCGACCGGAACATAGGCGGGCAAAGTCTTGGGCTTGCCGTTCGTGAGGTCGAACAGCGAGCCGTGACGGGGGCATTCGATCGTGCAGGCCTCCGGGTCGAACACGCCCTCCACGAGCGGTCCGTCATCATGGGTGCACCGGTCCTCGACCGCATAGACGGTGCCGGCGCAGTTGAAGACGCCGATCTCCAGATCCTCGTACTCGACCAGGCGCTTCGCGCCGGGAGCGAGGTCCGAGAGGGGACAAACGTCGATGATCTGGGGCACGTGAATCAAAACCTAGCGTGGGGATCGGATTTGCCTCTGGGAGTCTAGCGGGCGGCCGCCGCCGCGGGCTGGGCGGGGTCGGCAGATCCAGAGCTCCTCGAACGGCGCGATGCCACAGCGACGGCAGCGCTCCGCGCCAAACGCGGCGTAGGGCTGGATCCGCTCGCAGGCAAAGCCGGCGGCCTGTAGGCGCTGTTCGATGTCAGGCGCGTACAGCCGGACATGGTCCGGGCGCCAGTAGGCCCGGTGGCGTGCCTCCGCGGTCGTGATCGATGGGTCCTCGTAGGTGTGCGCGCGGTTGAGGTCCAACGGCACCATGACCAGGCACCAGCCGCCGGGGGCGGTGATCCGGCACAGCTCGCGCATCGCCGCCTGGTCATCGGGGATGTGCTCCAACACGTGGGAGCAGATCACCCCCTCGAAGCTCGCATCCGGAAGGTCGGCGGCGGTGAGGTCGAGGTGGAGGTCCACGCCGGGTTGGTCAAGATCGGCGGTGACGTAGCGCAGGTGGTCGAGCCGGCTCAGCCCGCGGCGCAGCGTCCACTCCGGCGCGAGGTGCAGCAGCGAGCCGATGTCACCCAGCATCTCGGGGCGCGACTCAAACAACAGCCACTGGGCGCGATGGCGTGCATGGGACCCGCAGCGCCAGCACAGGCCCAGAGCCACGTCGGGAGCGTCCTTGAACGCATCAAAGCCCCGCTCGCAGATCGGGCAGTAGACGGCGTCGCCCCGGTGGCGAGCCATGTCGGCGCGCAGCGCCACCCCGCGGACGATTCGATGCGGCCGGAGCGAGACCAACGCGTGCCCCGGGCGATCAGGCGGCGTCTGCGTCCGGCGCGTCGAGGTCCCAGCCCGCGGCCTGGCCCAGGGAGGCACTCTTGAGCACCTTGAGCGACAGCAGGGCGCATTTCAGCCGCTGGGCCGAGATGTCGATGCCCAGCAGGTCCAGGACGAAGGAGCGGTCCAGAGCGCGGAGCTCGGAGACCGTCATGCCCTTGACCTCGTCGGAGGCCATCGAGGCCGCCGCCTGCGAGATGGCGCAGCCGTGCCCCTCAAAGCGCACCCCCTCGATCCGCTGATCGTCGCTGACGGCGAGCTTGACCGTCAGCTCGTCGCCGCACAGCGGGTTGAGGTCGTGAAACTGGAGGTCGACGCGATCGAGCTCGGGCTCCGGCGGGCTCCAGTTGTGGGGCCGCTTGTAGTGCTCCAGGATGTTCTCGCGGTAGAGGTCGTCCATGGTCCGTCGTTCAGGCTAGCCGCGCCGGTCAGAGCTGCAGCACGCGCGCCACCGTGTCCAGCCCGTCGAGGAGCCGGTCGGTGTCGGCGACCGTGTTGTGGACCGCGTAGGACGCCCGCGTGGTCGCCTGCGCCCCCAGGCAGCGCATGAGCGGCTGGGCGCAGTGGTGACCGGTGCGCACGCACACACCCTCGCGGCCGAGGATCTCGCCCACGTCGTGGGGATGGGCGCCGTCGATCACGAAGGACGCCAGCGCGCCGCGGTCGGCGGCATCGGACGGGCCGTGCAGGTGCAGCCCCGGCACCTCGCGCAGGCG
>JBAQGP010000007.1:0-4249 GCA_049287845.1 Solirubrobacteraceae bacterium
GGTCCGGACCGGGTCCCGGGGGTGCGGGCTGCGGCGGTGCCGGGGTGGGCGCCGGCGGCACCGGCGTCGGCGACGGGATCTCGGCGGTGGTTGCTGCGGTCAGATGGATCATGATCCGTCGGATACCCGCCGTGCGGGACCTGACGCTTCCTGTTTTTGCGCCCCCGACGCTGGGTACGCGACACCTCCATGAAGCTTCTCGTCCTCACCTCTGAGCCCGTGTCCGCCGGCCAACTGCGCGAAGGGCTGCCCGGCGATGCCGATCTGACCGACGTGGAGGTCATGGTGGTCGCGCGGGCGCTACACCAAAGCGCGCTGCGCTTCTGGATGTCCGACGCCGACGAGGCGATCGCCCGCGCCGACGAGGTGCGCCGGCAGAGCGTCGACCAGCTCGGCGCCCAGGGCGTGTCCGCTGCGGCCGACACCGGTGAGAGCGACCCCGAGGACGCCATCGAGGATGTCCTGAAGACCTTCGCCGCGGACCGCATCCTCGTCTTCACCCACAGCGGTGGGGAGCAGCGCTACAAGGAGGACGTCGACCCCGACGCCCTGCAGAGCCGCTTCGGCATCCCCGTCACCCGGAGCGAGATCTAGCCCCGCCCCGGGCCACGCCGAGCTTGCGGCCCAGCAGCCGAGCGTTGGCGGGCGCGAACCCGCGCCAGTCGTTGTTGAAGTAGGCCCAGACGGCCGTGCGCCGCCGCCATTGGGTGATCCGCCGCGCCCACTCCGCTATCTCAGTGGCCGAGTAGTTTCCGGCCCGGCCGCGGTGCCCGTAGTGAAAGCGCACGAAGCGCCAGGAGGCGGTGGCCTCATGGGTCTGGAACGGTCGCTCGGGGTGATCGCCGATGGTCAGGGCGACGCCCCGCTCGCGCAGCGCCCGCATCACCGGGGGCGCGAACCAGCTCTGGTGGCGGAACTCGATCGTGTGCAGGCCGTCGGGCAGCGCCTCCAGCCAGTCGTGCAGACGACGGTCGTCGCGGCGGAAGTTGCCCGGAAGCTGCCACAGCACCGGCCCCAGACGCGCGGCCTCGATGAGCGGCTCGATCCGCTCGTAGAAGCGGGCCACGCCCTGGCCCAGGTCGGTGAGGCGCTTGATGTGGGTGAGATACCGGCTGGCCTTGACCGTGAAGGTGAAGTCCTCCGGAGTCTGCTCGACCCAGGCGGCGACGGCGTCGCGACGCGGCAGCCGGTAGAAGGTGTTGTTGACCTCGACGGTGTCAAAACGCTCGGCGTAGAGCTCCAGCCACCGGCGCTGGGGCTCTCTTTGCGGGTAGAAGAGCCCGCGCCAGTCCGCGTAGTTCCAGCCCGAACAACCGATGCGTGCGGGCTTCATGGGGCGGGTAGCGCCAGGGACAGGCGATGACCATGTCCGACGACGCTCCCGGCGACCCGCCCCCGCCACCGATTCCCCCACGCCTCAGCTTCAAGGCGCTGCGCGAGGCGGCCCAGGACTGCCGGGCGTGCGAGCTGTGGGAGGGCACCACGCAGGCCGTGATGGGCACCGGACCCGCCCCCGGCCAGGCGCGCCTGATGCTCGTCGGCGAGCAGCCGGGCGATCGCGAGGACATCGAGGGCCTTCCCTTCGTGGGCCCAGCCGGCCACGTGCTCGACGACGGCCTCGAGCGCGCCGGCATCGACCGCTCCGACGCCTATGTCACCAACGTCGTCAAGCACTTCCGCTACAGGGCCCGGGGCAAGCGACGTATCCATCAGACACCGGAGCGCGCGCACGTCAGTGCTTGCCGCCCGTGGCTCAACGCGGAGCTGAGGCTGGTCAAACCGCGGGCCTTGGTGTGTCTGGGGGCCACGGCGGCGCAGGCCCTCCTCGGGTCCCAGGTGCGCATCGGCCGCGACCGCGGGCGGGCCATGGACTCCGACCTGGCGGCGCACGTCACGCTCACGACGCACCCTTCAGCGATCCTGCGCCAGCGCGACGAGGGTGAGCGTATGGCGGCGATGGAGGCATTCGTGACCGACCTGAGGGCAGTAGCGAGGTGGCTCGCCGAGAACTGAGACCCTGATGCACCGTGCCCTCATCTACCCGGCGAGTCCCGCGCGCAACCGATCCTCCACCACTCCGGGAACCGGAGGTACACTGGCCCGACCCGTCCTAACGCGACCAAAGCGTGCCCATGCTTGAAGAATCCGACCCGGAGGTCGACGCCCGGGGCTCCGAGACCACGATCTCCCGCCCCCTGGAGATCTCCAACGCCATCAGTCGCCTGCACAAGGACTTCGTCGGCCGGGGCCCGACGAACTCCCGCACGACGATCGACGGCAACCTCGTGGTGTGCCTGCTGGAGGGCGGCTATACCCGTGCGGAGCAGACGCTGACCGCCCACGACAAGAGCGATGTGGTCCACGCCGGACGCCTCGGTCTCCAGGACGCGATGCGCCAAGCCATGATCGCCGCCGTCGAGCAGACGACCGCCCGGCGCGTCTACTCGTTCATGAGCGCCAACGACCTGGAACACAACCTGCAGGTGGAGGTGTTCGTCCTCACACCTGACCAGGACGAGGGTGCGGGCCGGTTAGGGGGCTGACGCGCCAGCCATCGCCGGTATGATGGCCGACTCTCGTGGCACGTCGGTTCGGCGGTGTCCGGGAGCCGACAACTCGATGGGAGGCGGCCGACGGGGTCCCGACGGCGCAGACCGTCGCACAGGCTTCGTATACGGAGGATGCGTGTGCCAGCAGTGGTGCGAATGGTCTGCGAGGCGTGGACGACGTGACGCGTGACGGCTGACCGCGAACCGCCGGCGGGGCTATCGACGGACGAGCTCATGCGTCGCTACCGGCAGGCGGAGGATCCGGTCCTGCTCGAGGAGATCGTGCGCCGCTTCGAGCCGCTGGCCCGGAGCGTGGCCCGTCGCTATCACGCGCGCGGCGAGCCCCTGGAGGATCTGACCCAGGTGGCGATGGTGGGGTTGTTGAAGGCGATCGCCCGCTTTGAGCCCGAGCGGGGCTTTGCCTTCACCAGCTACGCCACTCCCACGATGCTCGGCGAGCTCAAGCGCTACTTCCGCGACAGCGGGTGGGCGCTGCACGTCCCCCGAGGGGTGAAGGAGCGCGCGCTCGAGCTGGCCAGCGTCTCGGATCAGCTGTCCTCCAAGCTCGGTCGCTCGCCCTCCCTGACCGAGCTGGGCGAGGCCTTGCACGCCACCGAGGAGCAGACCCTGGAGGCGATCGAGGCCTACCACGCCCGCCACGCCGCTCCGCTGGAGGCGGGGTCCGACGACGAGGAGACCGGCGTGCCCTCGTTGGCGGCGGTGCTCGGCGCCGAGGACGCGCGCCTGGAGCAGGCCGAATATCTGACCATGATCGCCAAGGGCGTCGAGACGCTCTCTGACTCCGATCGTCTCATCCTCTTCCTGCGCTTCGGGCGCGACATGACCCAGTCTGAGATCGCGGCCCGGGTCGGCACCTCGCAGATGCAGGTGTCTCGGCTCTTGCGAAGTGCGATCGAGAAGATCCGCAGGGTCAGCGGGGAGGCTCCGCCGGCCTGAGCGAGGACGAGCCGCCGCGTGCGACCGGCTCAGCTGCTGATGACCGCCGGGGTGCCGAGCGGGATGTGGTTGATCAGCCACTGGCCCTCGGCCAGCGTGAGGCGGACGCACCCGTGGCTGACCGCCTCGCCGATCGTCTCTGTCTCCGGCGTGGAGTGGATGGCGATCCGGTTGCCGCCGCTCCAGTCCTGGATCGTGTGCGGCGCCTTGGCCGACAGCGCCAGGATGCAGCACCCGTAGGGGCCGGCGGGGTCGCCGGTGAGAAGCCGGTCGGTGACGGCGAAGCGGCCCGTCGGCGTGGGGGCATCCGACGCCCCGATCGCGACGGTGTAGCGCTCTCTCACCTGCCCGTTGTCAAAGACGGTGAGCTTGCGGGCCGAGAGCGACACCCGCAGCTGCCAGCTGACGCGGCTGAGCGAGACCGCCGAGGCGGGGATCCAGCCCACCTGGTTGTTGCCCGCGGCGGGGCTCACGACGCCCAGCCAGACTCCCGAGCGCCGTACGACCCACATCGCCTGGGGCGAGCCGAAGCTGGTCTTGAGCTTGAGCTTGGCCAGGACCTGACCTCCCGGCTTGGCGTGCATGGCCGCGGGGTGGCGCAGGAGAGCGACCAGCGCGCCACGCCCGGGAGGGAGCTTGAGACCCGCGGGGTGGCTCGACGGCGCCGGAGCCTGCGTCGTGGCCGACGTGCCCGGGGCGGGCGCGAACTTGGGGGCGGGAACCGTCACCGCGTTGGTGAGCAC
>JBAQGP010000008.1:0-13826 GCA_049287845.1 Solirubrobacteraceae bacterium
TTCCTGCTGAGCCCGGGCGGCGCGGTCGCCACCGCCCGGCGTGTCGCCGCCTTCCGCCGGGCCATCGACCGGGCCACCGCCGGCTCGGGGATCGACCCCAACCTGGTGGAGGGACTGGTCTTCCTCGAGAGCGCCGGCCGGCCCCAGGCGATCGCCGGCTCCGATCCCGCCGACGCGGCCGGCCTCACCCAGATCCTCGCCGCCACCGGCCAATCGCTGCTGGGGATGCGCATCGACCTCACCAAGAGCCGGCGCCTGACCCGCCAGATCAACGCCATCGCCAGCGGCACGCGCGCCGGTCGCGTCGGCCCTCTGCTGGTCCGCCGCGCCGCGATCGACGACCGCTTCAACGTCACCAAGGAGCTGTCCGCCACCGTGCGCTACCTGACGATCGCCGAGCGTCAGTTCGGGCGCCCGGACCTGGCACTCGAGTCCTACCACATGGGGATCGGCAACCTGCACCAGGTGCTGGACGCCTACGACGGCGGTCGCTCGGTCCCCTACGCGCAGCTCTACTTCGACAGCGCCCCGACGCGCCACCCCGAGGCCTACCGGCGTCTGGCCAGCTTCGGCGACGACTCGTGGACCTACTACTGGCGCGTGCAGGCCGCCGTCGCGATCATGCACCTGTACCGCACCAACCGGGCCGAGCTGTCGCGCCTCAGCGAGCTCCAGTCCGCCGACGACGCCGGTGGCGCGGCACTGCACCCCACCGTCGCGCCGTTCGCCGGTCCGGCCGCGCTGGCCGCGGCCTACCAGGACCACACGATCGTGCCGCTGCCCTCCAACGCGGCGGCGTTGGGGCTGATGATCGATCCCGCCATGGGCACCGGCGCCAAGGCGGTCGGTGCGCCGCGGTCGCTGTATCGCGGCCTGCGCCCGGAGGCGCTGCGGTTCATGATCGAGCTCGCCGCCCAGGTGCGCCGGGTGTCGGGACTGCGCACCGCGCCACTGCGCATCCAGAGCACCGTCACCGATGAGCGCTTGGAGAGCCAGGTGGGCGTGTCGGATCCCCCGGCCGCCACCGGGTGGGCATTCTCGGTGCAGCGCCGGTATGCCGCGCCGGCGCAGGCGGCGGCGTTCCAGGCGATCCTGGACCGGCTGCAGTCCCTGAACGTCATCGCGTGGGCCCGGGAACCGGATGCGATCCGCATCACCGTGGCCTCGGACGCGGTGGCGTGGCTGCGCCGAGGGTGACGCCGGCAAGGAGGCGTGGCTGCACCGCGGGTGACCCGCGGCCCGGTAGGTTTGATCGCCGCCTAGAGCGGCCGTCCCAACGCCGCGTCCCCGCCGTGCCTAGACGGATTCCCTCTCCGGCTCGGGGGCTGCTGTGTCCGCGTCCGCGGATGACGCCCCTGCCGGCACGGGCGGCGAGGCCGCGGCGAGCTCGGCCTTGTCGCCGGTGCGACTCTCGTAGGCCTCGCGCAGGAGGTGATCAGGGTTGACGAGCACCTGGTCACCCTTGAGCAGCTTGGTGACGAAGTCGGCCACCGATCGCGGCAGGACCTGCCCCGCCTTCATGAGGACCCCGACCCGGCGGGGCACGTAGACGTCGACCCGACCGCTTCCGAGCGCCTCGACGATCGCATCGGCCACGTCCTCGGGCTCGACGACCTTGATACCGCGACTGCGCTGCAGCCCCGAGCCCAGCTCCGTGTTGACGACGACCGGCATGACGATGCTCACCTCGATGCCGGTCTTGCGCATCTCGGCGCGGATCGCCTCGCTGAGCCCCACGACGGCGTGCTTGGTGGCGCAGTACGTGGCCCCGCCCGGGAAGCCGCCCTTGCCGGCCACCGAGGCGATGTTGACCAGATGGCCGCGCCCGCGCGGCATGAAGCGCTCCAGGGCCAGCTTGGAGCCGTGGATAACGCCGTGGAGGTTGATATCGACCAACCGCTTGGCGGTCGAGTCGGTCTCGTCGACGAACGGCCCGATGGGCATGATCCCTGCGTTGTTGATGACCACGTCGAGCGGGCCGACACGGTTCTCGACCTCCGTGAGGAAGGCATCGAAGCTCTCGCGGTCGGTCACGTCCAGCGCGAGACCCACCGTCCCGCTCCCCAGCTCGGCGGCGGTCTGCTCTGCCAGCGGGGCATCGATGTCGCCGATGGCCACGCGGGCACCCTGGGCGATCAGCGCGGCCGCGGTGGCCCGCCCGATCCCGCGGGCCCCTCCGGTGATGGCGACTACCTTGCCGGCAAGCGATCGTGGAGCCTTGGCCATGAGACGAGTCCTCCTGAAAAGTCTTGAGAAAGCGGTGGCTGGTGCCAGCGAAGCGGTGGCTGGTACCAGACTGTACCCCTCCGGGTTCAGACTCGGCCCGCACACTGGCTGACTGGCCAGTCAACGCCTCTCGCACCACTATGCTGGGCAATCGACGATGGCCGAGTTCCACCTCGACGGGCAGCGACTTGCCTACACCGTCTACGGGGACGGGTCGCGGACGACGGTCCTGCTCCCCGGCCTGCTTCTGTCCCAGACGATGCAGGCCCCCCTGGCCCAGCGACTGGCGGCGCGCGGCAACCGGGTCGTCACGCTCGATCCGCTCGGCCACGGGGCCTCGTCGCGACCCCGGGAACAGTGGCGCTACTCGATCAGCGCGTTCGCTCAGCAGACCGTGTCGCTCCTGGACCACCTCGGGATCGACCGCGCGGTCGTCGGGGGACCCTCGCTGGGCGCCAACATCAGCCTCGAGGTGGCGCTCCAGGCGCCGGAGCGCCTGGCCGGCATGGTCGTCGAGATGCCGGTGCTCGACAACGCCATCGCAGCCTGCGCGGCCGCATTCACCCCCCTGCTGCTGGCCCTGAAGTTCGGCGAGCCGGGGATGCGCGCGCTGGCCAGAGCCGCCCGTGCCGTGCCCCGGCGGCGCCTGCCGCTCCTGGCGCAGGTCGGCCTCGACTGGATCGCGCAGGATCCCGGGCCCAGCGCTGCGGTGCTCGGCGGCATCCTCTACGGACGCGCCGCGCCCAGCCACTACGAGCGCTGCCGCGTCCAGACTCCAGCTCTGGTCATCGGGCATCCCCGGGACCCCGTGCACCCGTTCTCCGACGCCGGCATGCTCGCCAAAGAGTTGCCCAACGCCCGCCTGGTCAACGCCCACTCGATCCTCGAGTTGCGCGTGAAGCCCGAGCGCCTGACCGGCAAGATCGCGGCGTTCGTTCACCAGTGCTGGGAAGCCGACGACGCGTCCGCGCAGTCGGCCGCCGCCGCGGCCTGACGCGGCCCGGCGCCTTCTAGGCTCCGAGGAGACACACCACCTCTTCGAAAGGACGCCATGGAGTACCGACCGCTGGGCACATCCGGATTGCAGGTCTCGGCCCTGACGCTCGGCACGATGACATTCGGTGGACAGGGCAACTTCGCCAAGGTGGGCAACACGGACGTTGCCGGGGCGCGGCGCCAGATCGACATGTGCCTCGACGCCGGGATCAACCTCATCGACACCGCGGACGTCTACTCGACGGGACGCTCGGAGGAGATGGTGGGAGAGGCCATCGCGGGCAAGCGCGACGACGTCCTCATCTCCACCAAGGTCCGCATGCGAATGGGCGCCGGCCCCAACATGGAGGGGCTCTCGCGCCATCACGTGATCAGCGGCTGCGAGGCCAGCCTGCGGCGCCTGGGCATCGACCACATCGACATCTACCACGTGCACGAGTGGGACGGCCTGACTCCGCTGGAGGAGACCCTGGACGCCCTGCGCTACCTCGTGGACACGGGCAAGGTCCGCTACGTCGGCGTCTCCAACTACACCGGCTGGCAGCTCATGAAGGCGCTCGGCATCGCCGAGCGCGAGCGCCTGCCGCGGTTCATCTGTCAGCAGATCTACTACTCGCTCCATGAGCGCTCGGCCGAATACGAGCTCATCCCGCTGGGGGTGGACCAGGGATTGGGCACGCTGGTGTGGAGCCCGCTGGCCGGAGGCCTCTTGTCGGGCAAGTACCGGCGCGGCCAGGACGCCCCCGGCGGCTCGCGGCACCTCACCGACTGGGACGAGCCGCCGGTCTACGACGAGGACAAGCTTTATGACACCGTCGACGTGCTGGTGGAGATCGCCGACGGCAAGGGCGTCTCCGCGGCGCAGGTGGCACTGGCGTGGCTGCTGCGGCGCCCCACCGTCAGCTCGATCGTGATCGGCGCTCGCACCGACGAGCAGCTAGCCGACAACCTCGAGGCCGCCGACCTCACGCTCTCAGACGAGGAGGTCGAGCGGCTGGAGGGGGTCAGCCGCCCGCCCCTGCTCTACCCGTATTGGCACCAACGCAGGACGGCATCGGGTCTGCTCAGCCAGGCCGACCTCGCCCTCCTGGCCCCCTACCTGGCGTAGCGCCGCGCCAATGGAGCACGCGCGGCAGATCGAGCAGGCGTTCACCGCCCAGGCGGATGCCTTCGAGGACCCGGCTCGCAACCACGTCTTCACCTCCGACGCTCGCTGGGTGTTCGAGCGCCTCCCGCTGACCGGCGACGACGTGGTCCTCGATGTGGCCGCCGGAACGGGCATCGCCGCCCGCCAGCTCGCGGCGTCGTCTCGGGCGGTGGTCGCGCTGGACGCCACCGCGGCCATGCTGGCCCGGGGCCAGGCGCAGGCGGGCGCGGAGGGGCGCGACAACGTGGTGTTCATGCGCGGCGACGCCGCGGCGCTGCCGTTCCTGGAGGGCTCCTTCCACGTGGTCGTCTCGCGCTTTGCCGCCCACCACTTCGAGCACCCGGACACGGTCGTGGCCGAGATGGTCCGCTGCACGCGTCCCGGCGGCCACGTGGCGCTCGTGGATCTGGTGGCCGACGAGAACCCCGAGGTGGCCGCCGGGCAGAACCGCCTCGAGCGCCTGCGAGACCCCTCGCACACCCGGATGCTCGCCGTGACCGAGATCGAGGCGTTGCTGGGCGAGGCGGGGATGGAGTCGATCGACGTCGCCACGAAGCCCCTGGAGCGCCCGCTGGAGCCGTGGCTCGAACAGGCGCAGACCGGGGAGGCGGCCCGCGATGCGATCCGCGACGCGCTGCGGGCCGATGTCAGCGGTGACACGGTGACCGGGTTTCAGCCGCGGGCGCACGAGGACGGCGCGCTGTGGTTCGTCCAGACGTTCGGGTCGGCGATCGCCACCAAGCCGTCATGACCGACCTGCACCGCAACGCGGCCACGATCCAGCAGAGGCTGCACGGCCTCGGGCTCGACGTCGAGGTCCGCCAGCTCGACTCCTCGGCACGCACCGCCGCCGAGGCGGCGGCCTCACTGGGGACCACGGTGGGCCAGATCGTCAAGTCGCTGGTGTTCTACCGGGGCGAGGACCCCATGATCGTCCTGTGCGCCGGGGACCGGCGCGTCGACGCCGAGCGTCTGGGGCTGCGCGTCGCCAACGCCAAGGAGGCCAAGGCGGCCACCGGCTTTGCCATCGGCGGGATCCCGCCACTGGGGCACGAGCGCCCGCTGCCGACGATCGTCGACGAGTCGCTGCGGCGCTTTGACATCGTGTGGTGCGCCGCGGGCACGACGCACTCCGTCTTCCCGGTGGCGCCCGAGGAGCTCATCGGCGCCATCCCGGCCCCGACGATGGTCGAGATGTAGCGGGTCCCCGCGGGCGGTCGCGCGCCGGTCGCTGCTACAGCGTCAGCGTGCGCGCGTGGGCGGGGGTGAACCGGCGACCGGGGGTCGTCTGCGTCGGACGAGAGCACGTAGGCCAAGCGCGGCCCCTGCGCGGGACCGACGCAAGGAGTTCCGGCAGCCGGCATGTCCACCGAGCCGCCAGATCTCGCACGACCGCGCGGCGGCTCGTAACCGCCGCGTACTTCTGGTTTGCTGGGGAAGGGGGTAGTGGCTGGCGGTCCCAGCCACGGAGGCGGGCCTCCGAACCTGCAGAAGTCGGCAAACCGCGTGCTGCGTTCTCAGGTTTTGCCGGGAAGTGCATGTGGGGGGTGCACAATCCGGAAAACCTCGGGGCAGAGCACAGGTCCTCCGGGAAGTGCAGGTGACCGCACGCGGCTCCAGCGCAACCCTCCCATCTAGCGGCAGCCCGGCAGGCCACCGCCAGGCCCCCAGCTACCGCCGGGCCAGCTCCAGCGCGTCCCGGCCCACCTCGTGCCCGTGCCCGCAGCGCAGCTCGGCCCGCACCGCGGACCCGCACTCCTGGTGGCGCACTTCCACCCGCGCGCCCGCGGGCAGGACCCACTTGTCGCCCCACTGCATCAGCGCGACCACCGCCGGGAGCAGGTCGGCGCCCTTCTCGGTGAGCCGGTAGCGCTGCCGGGTCCGCTGGCCGGGCTCCTGATAGGGCTCGCGCTCCAGCAGGCCCTCGCCGGTGAGCTCACGCAGCCGCGCCGCGGTGACCGGCTCGGACAGGCCGGTCCGCTGAGCGAACTCCTCGAAGCGGGTGGCGCCGTAGAGGGCCTCGCGCAGGACGAGGAACGCCGATCGCGTGTGCACGACGTCGAGTGCGTGGGCCATCGGGCACCGGTCGGCGGTCCAGCCGTCGCGGGGCTCCAACGCGCCTGTCATCTGAATCGTGGTCGTCGGCATGAAGTCGAGTATAGCTGACTTAGCTATGCCTTAGTCAGTGTGGTACGGTGCCTGGCTATGCACTTCCTAAGTCAGACTCCCACCCGGCGCGCCGACGCGTCGCCGATGCTCGTGCTGGTGATCGTGTGCGCCGGGGTCGTCCTGGCCAGCCTCGACCTGTTCATCGTCAACGTCGCCCTGCCTGACATCGCACGCGATCTCCACGAGCGCGGCCTGGGGGATCTCTCCTGGGTGCTCAACGGCTACGCCATCGTCTACGCCGCTCTGCTCGTGCTGTTCGGCCGCCTGTCGGAGAGCCGGCGGCGCGAGAACGGCTTCCTGCTCGGCGTCGTCATCTTCACCGCCGCTTCCGCCGCGTGCGGCGCCGCGTCTAGCCTGACCGAGCTCGTCGTCTTCCGCATCGTCCAAGCCACCGGAGCGGCGCTGCTGACCCCAACCTCCCTGAGCCTGGTCCTGGCCACCACCGCCCCCGAGCGCCGACAGGGCGCCGTGCGCGCCTGGACGGCCATCGGCGGCCTCGCCGCGGCGCTGGGACCGGTGGTGGGCGGGCTGCTGGTCGCCGCGAGCTGGCGCTGGGTGTTCTACGTCAACGTCCCCATCGGCCTGGCCGCGATCGTCATCGGATGGCGGCGACTCCCCCAGGTGCCCGGCCATCCCGTCGCGCGGCCCGACGCGCTCGGCGCCGTGCTCGTCACCGCCGGCGTCGGCCTGCTGACGCTGGGGCTGGTGAAGGGCAACGACTGGGGCTGGGGCTCGGCCCAGACGATCGTCGTCCTGGCGGCCGCGGTGGCGGCACTGGCGCTGTTCGCGCTGCACTGCGCGCGGGCGCGCAACCCGCTCGTGGACGGCTCGCTCTTCCGGATCCGGGCCTTCACCGGCTCCAGCGTGGTGGCGATCGTGTTCTCGATCGCGTTCGGCGCGATGCTGCTCTCGATCGTGCTGTGGGACCAGCAGGTCTGGGGCTGGTCGGCGCTTCAGACCGGCCTGGGCGTGGCCCCGGGCCCGCTGATGGTCCCGCTGTTCTCCTTTCTCGTGGCCGGCCGGCTCATCGCCCGCTTCGGCCCGGGCCGCGTGATCGCGGCCGGTGCCACGATCTATGCCGCCGGTGCGACGTGGTGGACGCTGCGGTCGGGGCTGACCCCCAACTATGCGGGCGAGATGCTGCCCGGGATGCTGATGACCGGCATCGGGGTGGGCCTGACGCTGCCGACCTTCATGTCCACCGGCGCCTCGGCGCTGCCGCCGCATGCCTTCGCGACCGGCTCGGCCGTGGTCAACATGCTGCGCCAGGTGGGGCTGGCCGTCGGGGTGGCGCTGCTCGTCGCGGTGATCGGCACGCCGCACACGGGCGCACAGCAACTCAGCGCCTTCCAGCACAGTTGGATCCTCATCGCCTCCACCTCCCTGCTGGCGGCAATCGCCGGCGGCGTGTTGCTGTCGGAGGCCTCTAGGCCTGGGCGCGATCGCGGCCGTGAATCGGCCCGCTGGTCTGGCGCAGCGGCGAGCCCGCCCGCGCTGCCCGAGCGGCAATGATCTCGGCCAGCACCGAGACGGCCGTCTCCTCGGCGGTGCGGCTGCCGATGTCCAGGCCGCAGGGCGCGTGGATGCGGGCCAGATCGGCATCGCTCACACCGGCGCGCCTGAGGCGCTCCTCGCGGTCGGCGGTCGTCTGACGGGAGCCCAGCGCACCGATGTAACCGGCGTCGGTCCCCAGGGCCGCGATCAGCGCCGGCTCGTCGAACTTGGGGTCGTGGGTGAAGACGAGCACCGCGTCGCGCGAGCCCAGCTCGACGTCGGCCATGACCTCCTGAGGCCAGCCGATCTTCACGCTGGCCGCCGACGAGAAGCGGCGGGAGCGGGCGAAGCGGTCGCGGGCGTCGCAGATGGTGACCTGGTAGCCGATCTGGGAGGCGAAGGGGGCGAGCGCCGCGGAGAAGTCGATGGCGCCGATGATCCACATCTGGGGCGGGAGGGCGTAGGACCGGATGTGCACGCGGACGTCGTCGCCCAACGTGGCGCCGTCGGAGCCGAAGCGGCGCAGGGTCGTCTTGCCCTCCTCGAGCAGGCCCTGGGCCTCGCGGGCGACATTGCGATCCAGCAGGTCGGTGTCGCGGAGCGAGCCGATCAAGGTGTCGTCGACCACGGCGAGACGCGCGCCGGCGCTGTCACCGTCGATGAGCGTGGCCACCGCGGCGGGCCGGCCGTCGGCGTGCGCCTGGAGCACGGCGCGCTCGACCTCGGCCGCCTCGCCGGCCAGCTCGTAGACGAGGATGTGCACGATCCCGCCGCACATGAGGCCGACGGTGCCGGCCAGCTCGTCGGAGATGCCATAGCGCAGCAGCTTGGCGGGAGCGGGCGAGCCGGCGGCCAGCAGCTCCTCGGCCTCGGTGACAACGGCGCCCTCGACGCAGCCGCCGGTGATCGAGCCCTCGATGTTGCCCTGGTCGTCGATGACCATCATCGCCCCGACGGGCAGGGGCGCGGAGCCCTCGACCTCGACCAGCAGCGCCTGCACGACGCGCCGTTCTTCGGTCAGCCAGGCGACCGCCGTGTCCTGGGTGGCGGCTACGACAGCGGAATCGATCACACCAAAAGCCTATCCAGCCGCCCCGCTGGGCCCCGAAGGCTGCTCCGCCTAAGCCACGGCGACGGCGTCCGCCCGGGCGCGCTCCCCGCCCAGTGCCACCGTGGCCCGCGCGGTGACCAGGTGATAGAGGATGAGCAGCTGGACCAGGGCGAGCGCCTCGGAGCGGCGCAGATCGGTGGCGACCGTGAACTCACCGAGGCGCCGGGCCCGCAGATGGGTGGCGAAGTGCATCCGAGCCCAGATCGCCTCCTCGATCACCTCGGCCTGGGCGGGCTCGATGCGCCCCGGGATCTGCAGGACCCGCTCGCCGTCACGTTCGATCAGGGTGAGGCCGTCCGGGCGCCCGTCGATGAACGGGGCCAGGTCGGGATGAGGCAAGCCGTCGCGCAGGGTCAGCTCAGCGTCGAGGTGGTCCTCATCGCCGTTGGCCGGGGGCACGAAGGAGACGAGCATGTCGGCGTGGTGGCGCTGGGGCCGGATGAACGCCTCGGAGTCGGGCTCGCGGCGGTCGAGCTCGGCCAGCACCTGATCGGTGGTGTAGCCCCGGCGCGAGCAATCGCGCGCGACCTTCCAGCGGCGGCGCAGCGACTCGGGCGGCGCCAGGAAGACGCGCACATCGTAGACCTCGCGCATGGCCGGCCGGTGGTAGCCGAGCAGTCCCTCGATGATGGTGAAGCGCTCGGGACGGACGTGCACCGCGGGTCCGAAGGTGCCGTCCTGATGGCGGTAGACCGGCTTGAGGATCGGCTCGCCACGCCGCAGATGCGTCAGGTGCTGGGCGATGATGTCCATGTGGTTGCAGTCGGGGTGCAGGGGCGTGATCCCCAGCTCGACCCGCTGGCTGCGGTCGTAGCGGTGGTAGTCGTCGGTGCAGATGTGGGCGACGTTGTCCTCGCCCAGGACCCGCACCAGCCCTCGGCTGATCGTCGTCTTACCGCTGGCCGAGTCGCCGACGACACCGAGGATGACCGGACGGGGGATCACGCGATGTCCTGCGCCTCGATGCGCATGAGCTGCAGCGGCGTGGCGGCGCCCCCGTGGCGCACGAACTCGTAGATCCGGTTGGCGTGGCGCAGCCGCGCGCGCTCCACCGCGTTGCGCACACTGCGCGCGTGCGCGAACCGCGGGCGGGCGGCGCCACGCGCCAGCGCGGAGCGCAGGGCGGACTCGGCGTCGGGAGACAGCTCGTAGGAGGCCTCTGAGAGCATCAGCCGCCCGATGGCGAGCAGCGCGTCGGTCCCGTAGTCGGGAAAGTCGATGTGGTGGGCGATGCGCGAGGCCATCCCCGGGTTCAGCGTGAAGAACTCGTCCATGCGATCACGGTATCCGGCCAGGATCACGACCAGCCGCTCGCGCTCATTCTCCATCACCTGGAGCAGGATCTCGATCGCCTCGACCCCGTAGTCGCGCTCGTTCTCCGGGCGGTACAGGTAGTAGGCCTCATCGATGAACAGGACGCCGCCGTAGGCGCGCTTGAGCACCTCCTTGGTCTTCGGCGCGGTGTGGCCGACGTACTGGCCCACGAGATCGTCGCGCGTGGCGGCGACCACGTGGTTGCGGGTGATGTAGCCCAGCCGGTGCAGGATCTCGGCGGTGCGCATCGCCACGGTCGTCTTGCCCGTACCCGGGTTGCCGGTGAAGCACATGTGCAGGGTCGGCCGAGCGGCACTGAGACCCGCCTGGCGACGCAGGCCGTCGACGACGAGCAGCGCGGCGATCTCGCGCAGGCGGCTCTTGACCGGCGCCAGGGCCACCAGGTCGCGGTCCAGCTGGGCCAGGACGGGCTCGATGTCGACGACCGGCGGCCCCTCGCCCGCCGCCGGCGGCGCCTCCAGGACCGTCATCGGGTCGGGGCCAGCCGGTAGCGGACCACCCGGTCGTGGATGTCGGCGCGCTCGGCGCGGAACGCCGGCTCCACGGCGGGGCGGTTGACGATGAAGCTCAGCGCGGTGGTCTGGCGGCCCCGCCGGGCGTCGTAGGCGATGAGCTTGACGTAGTGGTCCGCGTGGGCCTCCCGGCACGCCCGCACCTCGCGCAGCACGACCTCGTAGTCCTCGGGCTCAAGGTCGAAGTAGGGCTGACCCCACATCTCCCAGTAGGAGTTGCGCGGGTGGGCATCGTCGGTGTACTCCACGCTCATCGACCATCCCTTGTCCAGCGCGTAGCGGATCTGGGAGGCGATCTGGTCGTCGGTGAAGTCGGGGAGGAAGGAGAAGGCTCCCTGGGTGACGCGCATGGCTTGACCTTTCAGCTACAGGGTGGGCGTGACGACGTAGTCGGGCGTGTCGGTGGAGGCGAAATCGAAGGTGACGTCCTTCCAGATCTGGAGCGCGGCGTCGAGCTCGGGACAGCCGCGGGCGGCGTGGGCGAGGATGTCGGGGCCCTCCTGGAAGTACTCGCGGCCCTCGTTGCGCGCCTGGATCATCGCCTCCACGGCGACGCGGTTGGCCGTCGCGCCGGCGGCGATGCCCATCGGGTGACCGATGGTCCCGCCGCCGAACTGCAGCACGACGTCCTCGCCCAGGTAGCGCAGCAGCTGATGCATCTGGCCGGCGTGGATGCCGCCGGAGGCGACGGGCATGACCGCCGCCAGCGACCCCCAGTCCTGGTCGAAGTAGATCCCGTGCTCGGGGTTCTCGGGCACGTGCCCCCGGCGCAGCGTGTCGTAGTAGCCGGCGATCATCGCCGGGTCGCCCTCGAGCTTGCCCACCACCGTGCCGGCGTGCATGTGGTCGACGCCGAGCAGGCGACACCACTTGGCGATGACGCGGAACGAGACGCCGTGGCTCTTCTGGCGGGTGTAGGTCCCGTGCCCGGCCCGATGCAGGTGCAGGATCATGCCGTTGCGCCGGGCCCACATCGACATCGACTGCATCGCGGTGTACCCGACGGTGAGGTCCATCATGATGATCACGCTGCCCAGCTCGCGGGCAAACTCGGCGCGCTCGTACATCTCCTCCATGGTGGCCGCGGTCACATTCATGTAGTGGCCCTTGATCTCGGCGCTGCTCGCGGAGGCGCGGCTGACGCCCTCCATGCAGTACAGGAAGCGATCGCGCCAGCGCATGAACGGCTGGGAGTTGATGTTCTCGTCGTCCTTGGTGAAGTCCAGGCCGCCCCGCAGCGCCTCGTAGACGACGCGGCCGTAGTTCTTGGCGCTGAGCCCCAGCTTCGGCTTGACCGTGGCCCCCAGCAGCGGGCGCCCGAACTTGTCCAGGTACTCGCGCTCCATCACGATCCCGTGGGGCGGGCCCTGAAAGGTCTTGACGTAGTGGAGCGGGATGCGCAGGTCCTCCAGGCGCAGCGCCCGCAGCGCCTTGAACCCGAACACGTTGCCGATGATCGAGGAGGTCATGTTGGCGATCGACCCCTCCTCGAACAGGTCGAGGTCGTAGGCGATCTTGGCGATGTACTCGTCCTCGCGCCCCGGGACCGCGGTCACGTCGTAGGCCTTGGCCTGGTAGTGGCGGTGGTCGGTCAGGCGGTCGGTCCACACCACCGTCCAGGTGGCCGTGGAGGACTCGCCGGCCACCGCTGCGGCCGCCTCGATGGCGTCGACGCCGGGCTGCGGTGTGATGCGGAAGGCGGCAAGCACGTCGGTCGGCTTGGGCTCGTAGTCGGGATCGAAGTAGCCCATCTCGGCGTACGGGGTCACGCCCGACGCCCAGCGGTCCTTCGTGGTGTCAGAGGTGGTGAGCATGCGCGGCACCATAGGCGCCAGGCCACATAGACGTCAAAGACTGATTTTCCTTCTAGGCATAAGGCTTGTGCTATAGGTCGTCCCCCGATTTGAGTTGTTGCGCGGCGCCACGCTCCCTACGCTGCCGCGTGATGCCACGACCGATCCTGTTGGGAATCTGCGGAGACTCCGCCAGCGGCAAGACGACGCTGACGCGCGGGCTCGTGCGGATCCTCGGCGAGACGCAGGTCACCCACATCGACGGCGACCACTATCACCGCTACGCGCGGGCCCAGCGCACCGAGCTGGGCGTCACGCCGCTGCACCCCGAGGCCAACCATCTCGACATCCTGGAGCAGCACCTGGTTCATCTGCGCGCGGGCGAGGCGATCCTCAAGCCCGTCTACCGCCACCGCGACGGTACGCTGGCTCCGGCCGAGCACATCGCCCCGGCGCAATTCACGATCGTCGAGGGGATGCTCGGCTTCCACACCCCCGCGATGCGCGACACCTACGACGTGCGGATCTTCCTGGACCCGCCCGAGGATCTGCGCCGCCGCTGGAAGGTCCAGCGCGACTGCAGCCGCCGCGGCTACACCACCGATGCGGTGCTGGCCGAGCTGGACCGGCGCGAAGCCGACGCTGAGACATTCATCCGCCCCCAGCGCCGCTACGCGGACATCGTCATCTCGTTCATGCCCGGCGACCGCGGCGACCCCGAGCACCTCGACGCCAAGCTCGCCATGCGCCCGGGGCTGGCCCACCCGAACCTGCTGGCTCTGACCACCGACGAGGGCGAGAGCGCGATCCGGATGGCCCGGCGCGGCTCAGAGACGCACCTGTGGATCCCGAGAACCATCGAGCCGGCGCGCAGCGCCGCCTTCGAAGAGGCGATCTGGGACCGCCTGCATTTCGCCACGCACCTGCGCACCGATCGTCTGGGCGAGTTCACGGTCGGGACCGACCTGCACCGCTCCGAGCCGCTGGGGGTCACGCAGCTGCTGGTCCTCTACCAGCTCGTGACCGCACGGGCGGCGGTGGCG
>JBAQGP010000009.1:0-2417 GCA_049287845.1 Solirubrobacteraceae bacterium
ACGCGGTGGATCAAACCGAACGTGATCGCCGTCGCTTTTACCTCCAGATGGTCCTCACGAACAAGGACACGGCCAAAGAGATCCGCGCCTACGACACCGAGCAGTTCCTCAAAGAGCGTTACCACGATCTGTACGCGCAACGAATCCAGGCGTTGCGCCAGCTCGTGCGCAAGCGGACCAGGCAAGGGGTGCTCGGTGCGGCTTTGACTGGGGTACTGACGGGCGCGGCACTGGGCCTGATCATCTGGTTCGTGGCTCACCGCCGCCTCTCGTTGGCCGGCGCCGGCGTCGCCGCGGGCGGAATCGTGCTGCTCGCGTCGCAGCTTCAGGCACTCGCTAGCTCCGCTGGCTCGCTCTACGAGAGCTCGCTGTTCATCCGTGACTTCACTTCCTTCGTCGCCATGCTCCCGAAGGTCACAGCGAGCCGCCCCGTCGGTCCGGTGCCCGACCGGTTCGACATTATCCGCGCCCGCGGCATCAGCTTCTCCTACCCCAGCCGGTCCGAGAGGAGCCTCGACGACGTCTCGATCGATCTGCCTGAGGGTCATGTCATCGCGCTCGTGGGCGAGAATGGCTCCGGCAAGACCACCCTGGCCAAGGTTCTGGCCGGCCTCTACCCTCCTAGCGCGGGCACGGTCCTGTGGGACAACCTCGACATCGCGGAAATGGCGCCGAGTGGTCTGCGGGGGCGAATCGCGATGCTGTTTCAGGATTTCATCCGCTATCAGCTGTCGGCCAACGAGAACATCGGATTTGGGAACCGACTACTGGTCGACGATTCGGACGCGGTCGTGGCCGCGGCGCGATCGGCGGGCGCGCACGATTTTCTGTCCGAGCTTCCCAACGGCTACGAGACCACCCTCGGTCCTGAGTACGTGGGTGGCGTGGATCTCTCCGGCGGGCAATGGCAGCGCGTCGCACTCGCCCGAGCGTTTCTGCGCGACGCCCGGCTGATCATCCTCGACGAGCCGACGGCCTCGCTCGATCCGCGCGCCGAGGCTGAGTTGTTCGCGCGCGTTCGGGAGCTGTTCGCCGGACGCACGGTGCTCTTGATCTCTCATCGCTTCGCCAGCGTCCGCCTGGCCGACCACATCTACGTCCTGGAGCAGGGGCGGGTGATTGAGCACGGCAGCCACGACCAACTGCTGAATGCTGACGGAACCTACGCCAATCTGTTCAAGCTCCAGGCGTCGGCGTACGGGCTGGACGGCCCGCTGAGCGCCAGCCTTCCAGCGCGCCACCGCTAGGTCGTTCGAGGATGGAGGGCTCACCTCGGGCGACTCGGCTGGCCTTCCCGCAGGGACCGATACCGGATGCGGCCGGCCGCCCGTATGTGATGAGCGGGCCGGAAATCGCGACCGCGTTGGTCATCGGCCGTGACTCATCGCGGCCGCGACTCAACGCCACAGGCGCGCGGGTCTCCGATCTTCCCGGCGTGCTGGAGCGCGTGCTCGTCTCAGCTCTGGAGCGCCCCCCCTGTCTGGTGGGGTTCTCAGGAGGACGTGATTCTGCCGGCGTGCTGGCGCTCGCCGTCCGAGCGGCGCGACGCCATGGGCTGCCACCCCCCATTCCGGCGACCAATCGGTTCCCGGGCATCGAAGCGGTCGACGAAACAGGGTGGCAGGAGCTCATCGTTAAGCATCTCGGGGTCGAAGACTGGCTGCGAATCGACGTCACCGATGAGCTTGACCTCGTCGGGCCCATCGCCGGTCCGTTACTGCGACGGTTCGGCGTCGTCTGGCCGCCGAACAGTCATTTTCTGCAGCTGCTTGCCCCTCACGCCCGCGGTGGGACCCTCGTCACCGGCGTCGGCGGCGACGAACTGCTGGAACCGGCCGCGCCGCGTGGCGCCCGTCTGCTCGCCCGCGAGGTTAGGCCGGCACGGGGCGATTTGCGAGCGATGGCGTCGGTGCTCGCCCCACGCTGGGTCAGACGTCGACGCCAACGGGCGCGTCTCACGATTCCGGAGTGGCTACGCCCTGCGGTCGCCGCCAACTGGGCGGACGAAGTCGCCGATCTGATGACGGACGAGCCGCTGCAGTGGGGTAAATCGGTGCTCGACGGATGGTGGCGCTCACGCGCCCGACTTGCCCTCGTGCAGTCGATAGCCGCGGTCACCGGCCTACAGACCGCGGTCTCACACCCATTCATGCACCCGGAGGTCCTTCGCGCGGTCGCCGGAGCTCGCTGGCGGACGGGGTTCACCAGCCGTACGACCGCCATGAACATCCTGTTCGGAGATCTGCTCCCGGCCTCGGTTCGGGCGCGGCAGGATAAGGCCGTGTTCTTCGAGCCCTTTGTCAACAGGCACAGCCGAGTATTTATGGAAACCTGGGATGGTCGGGGAGTCGATCCTGAGCTGGTGGACATCGAGTCACTTCGCCGAATCTGGCGCGAACCGAGGGTGGACGCGCGCT
>JBAQGP010000010.1:0-9303 GCA_049287845.1 Solirubrobacteraceae bacterium
AACTTCCCCAGCGCCTGCTGGCGGCCCTATGGCTCCAGCTCGCCGTTTAACCGCGCGCTGCCGGCCGACCCCACCATCGCGCCCAGCTCGGCCTCGATCATCGCCAACCTGACCAGCAACCACGTCAACTTCGAAGGCAGCACCGGCCAGTTCGCCTTCACCTCTGACGACGGCCGCGACGGCGTCTACTACTCACGCCCCTCAGACCCGGTCATCACCATCCACTGCACCTACTACTGGGGACCCGGCACGTGCAGCGGCGCCAACAAGGTCAACATCGACGGCCAGCAGATCCACGTCCCCGCCGGCGCCATGCCCCAGGACAACGGCTCAGACATGCACATGACCGTCGTCGACCAGACCGACAACCTGGAATACGACTTCGAGCACGCCGCCTGGTCAGCTGACCACAAGACCCTCAACGTCTGGTCAGGCGCCGCGATCCCCGCCGGACCCGGCCTCGGCACCGGCCTGGGCGCCGGCGGCACCGCCGCCGGCTTCTCCACCCTCGCCGGCCTGATCACCGAACCCGAACTGGCCTCCGGCACCATCAACCACGCCCTGGCCATCAACCTCCCCTGCACCAACGGCGTCGTCTACCCCGCCGAACAAGCCAACGGCCTGCCCTGCACCCAAGAGCAAGGCCAGACCAACACCAGCACCGCCGCCCCCCTGGGCACCCTCCTCCAGCTCAACATGACCGACGCCCAAATCGCCGCCAGCGGCGCCCCCGCCTGGCAACAAACCATCATGACCGCCATGGCCCACTACGGCATGTACGTCAACGACACCGACGGCATCGGCAACATCGAACTCGAAGCCGAATCCGACATCTCCTACACCAGCCTCGGCGGCCCCTCCCTGATGAACAACTTCATCTCCCAGCAGGGCGGCTGGTACTACTCGCCCCTGAACCGGTGGATCATGGCGGGACCGGGGATCCCGGTGAACAGGCTGCGCGTCGTGGACCCGTGCTGGGCTCTGGGCCTGTGCACCGGCTCCACGAGCTCGGACCCCACGCCCCCGGCCCCCATCTCACCGACGAGCGCACCGCCGGCCAGCACCCCGCCGACCACCACCAGCCCGGCTCCGACGCCGCCGCCGGCCACCACCCCCGTCACCCCGACGCCGGTGCCCACGCCGGTGGCCAGCGCTCCGGTGACCCCCACGCCGGCGCCCGTCACCTCGGCTCCGGCCAAGCACTCGGCCAAGAAGCAGTCCAAGAAGCCCAAGCGGCGGCCGAACGTCGCGCACACCGCCACGGTGAGCTCGCGTCGCTGCAATGCCTCGAAGTCGCCCACCGCCGCCCGGGCTTCCACGCGCACCACCTGCGCGACCGCCGTCACGGCGTCAAAGCGCCGCCCGGCCACCCGGCGCTGACCACCCCCGCCGACTACTGGTCGACGGAACGGAGATCACCGAACGCGTCGGTGATCTCGGCGGGCGGCTGCTCGTACCAGGACCAGGTGAGCCCCGCGCGCCGGCGAATGGCGCCGAGGAGGTTACGGACCCGCCGTGCCTGCGATGCTCCGCCCGCCTCCCCCGCGACGATCGCCACCTCACGATCGGCGGCCGCGCGCCGGTCACCCAAGGCCCGCCGGGCGTCATCGGACGGCATCTCCTCCTCGCGCAGGCCGTGGTAGACGCGCGCCGCGGTCCGCTTCATGGCCAGGATCTGGTGCGAGGACTGGCCCGGGTGCATGCGGTAGATGGCCAACGGACCGCCCATCCACACCGGGTCAAAGCCGGCGACGAGGATCCGCAGCCACAGGTCGTACTCCTCCGAGAGCGCCAGCGACTCGTCGTAGCCGCCGACCGCCGAGAGGACCGTCGCCGGCACGGTCGCCGAGGTGAACACGAAGTTGCGGCGCAGCAGCGCGGCCAGGAAACTCGCCCGGTCAGGGGGCGGGGGATCGAGCGCGTCCATGGCGGAGCCCCGTTTGACCCGGCCGCGCCCCGCATGAAACACGTAGGCATCGGTGTAGGCGAACCCTGGGTTGGGCGCTGCCGTCAGGGCCGCCGTCGCCACTTCCACATAACGCGGCAGCCACAGGTCATCCGAGTCCAGGAAGCCGACCCACTTCCCGCGGGCCACCGCGATCCCCGCGTTGCGCGCCGCCGACGGGCCGCCGTTGGCACGGGACACCAGGCGGACGCGGGGATCCTCGATCCCGGCAACAACCTCGGCGGTGGCGTCGGTGGAGCCGTCATCGACCACGATCACCTCGAGCACCGGCACCGTCTGGCGCAGCGTCGAGCGAACCGCTGAGCGGATGGTCGTGGCGGCGTTGAAGGCCGGTATGACGACCGACAGGCGTTCGCTGGTCATGCAGGCCTCGAGCGGCTGGAGGCTAGCAACTGCTTGAGCAGCAGAGCCCTCGCGCCGATGCTTTTGACAACATGGCGGCGTTGCCCGAGCTCAGCCTTGATCCGCCGCTCCTGGGTGGACCTGGGCAGCAGTCGAACTCGAGGCTGCACGCCCATCTTCGGGCCGGGCTGCCCGCGCTGGTCGCCGTTGCCCTGATGCTCGTCTGGGTGATCCAGAACGGCGGCTTTGATGCCAGCACCTGGTACTGGGGGGCGCTTGTCCTGCTCGCCACCTTCACCGCGGTGTTCGCGGGGGTGCTCCGGGGCCACCTGGGGCTGTCGCGGACCGGCGCGATCGCCGTGGGCCTGTTCGCCGGCTACGTCGCCTGGTCCTACCTTTCGATGGCCTGGGCGCAGGACCCGGGCCTCGCCCTGGACGGCTCGAACCGGGCGCTGCTCTACCTCCTCGTCTTCTCGCTGTTCACCGCCCTGGCGTGGACCAAGGAGACGGTGCTGGGCGCGCTCCTGCTCTTCGGCGGCGGGGTGGGGATCGTCGGCCTGGTGCTCATGGTGCGACTGGCCACGGGGGCCGACGTCACCGCGCTGTTCTTCGGCGGCCGACTGGTGGCCCCGACGGGCTACATCAATTCCAGCGCCGCCCTGTTCACGACCAATGCGCTGCTCTGCATCGTCCTGGCCTCCCGGCGGCGCCTGGCCGGCCCGGTGCGCGGTCTGCTCATGGCCTTCGCCACCGTCTCTCTGCAGCTGGCCACCATCGTCCAGAGCCGCGGCTGGCTGTTCACGCTGCCGATCATCGCGCTGGCGGCGATCGTGGTCGTCCCCGACCGCCTGCGGGTGGCCGGAGCCGCCGTCATCCCCGTGGTGGCGGCGCTCATCCCGGTGCGACGGCTCCTGCACGTCTACCAGAGCGGACCATCGGATCCCCTGCGCGCGCTCGCCATCCACGCCGGCCGCCCCGCGCTGGCGATGTGCGTCGGCGCCTTCGTGCTCGGCACGCTGCTGGCGTGGGCCGACACCCTGTATCGCGGGCGTGGCCTAGGGCGGACGCAGCGCCGGGCGCTCGGCGGCGCGCTGGCGCTCATCGGTGTGGCGGGCGTGCTCGCCGCGGGCCTTGTCGTCAGCAAGGGCCACCCCGTCCAGTTCATCTCACGGCAGTGGCATGGCTTCGCCCACGCGGAGGCCGTGTACGGCAGCTCGCACTTCACCGACGTCGGGAGCGGTCGCTACGACTTCTGGCGCGTCGCGCTGCACGCCTTTGAGCGCCATCCGCTGGGCGGCCTGGGCCAGGACAACTTCGGCGACTACTACCTGACCATGGGCCGGACGGGCGAGGAGCCCAGCTGGACGCACAGCCTGGAGCTGCGCCTGCTCGCCCATACCGGCATCGTCGGCTTCCTGCTCTTCGGCGGGTTCCTGATCGCCGCGATCAAGGCCGCGGCGCGCACCCGCCGGCGTGGGGACGCCGACACCCGGCTCCTGACGGGGGCGCTGCTCATGCCCCTCGTCGTCTGGCTGATCCACGGCTCCCTGGACTGGTTCTGGGAGGTGCCGGCGCTGAGCGGGCCGGCGCTGGGGTTCCTCGGGGCTGCCGGGGGCCTGGGGACCGCCTTGGGCGTCGTGCGTCCGGCCCCCCGCCGAGGCGGGAGCCTCCCGCGCGTGCCCGCCGCGCTCCGGATCGCCGCCGCCGTTGTCGTCCTGGCCTGCGTGACCGCCGTGCTGGCCTTCCCCTACCTCTCCGCCCACGAAGTGCAGGTGGCCTCCCGCGCTGACGCCACCAACCCCTCGGCGGCGCTCAACGATCTCCGGCTGGCGGCAGAACTCAACCCGCTCAGCTCCGATCCGGGTCGCCTGGCGGGGGCCATCGCGCTGCGAAACGGCCGGTGGACACTGGCGTTGCGCCAGTTTCGCAAGTCGATCTCAGCCGAGCCCGGCGGGTGGTTCTCGTGGCTCGGGGCCGGCCTGGCGCAGTCCGCGCTGGGGGAGCCCGAGCAGGCGCATCAGGATTTCGTCGCCGCCAGCCGCATCGACGCCCGTCAGCCCGCCGTGCAAGCCGCCCTGGAGCGCGTCTTCAGCCGGAATCCGCTGACGTCCGACGAGGCCTTCAAACTGCTTGTTCTACTCCAATGAGGATAACTACCCTCCGTCTTTACATAATTTGTCTAACTCTCGAGTAAGACCCTGTTCTTTTACCAACTTTGCGCTACGATTCCTATCGGGGTAAGTGAAGGCGGCACGGATGTGCGGGTCCGTCACTTCAAGATCCAAGAAAGGTCAGCGGGACAAATGAAACGCATCGTGACGTTGATGGTGAGCCTTGCGCTCTTTGCCGTAGTCGTGCTGCCGAGCGCGGCGTTGGCCGCCAGCTCAACCTGCCAGAGCTACAACGCCCAGCTCTGCCAGGTGGCCAGCAACACGGCCTCTCGAACCACGGGAACCTCTCCCACCAGCACGAGCACGGCAAGCACCCTGCCGTTCACCGGACTTGACGTCGGTCTGCTCGTCGCCGGCGGAGGCGTCCTGCTCGCCGCGGGCCTGGTGGTTCGCCGCTTCTCCCGCGGGGTCCAGTAGCCGCTAGCGCCACAGGGCGCAACCAAGGAAGGTCCTTCTCAGCCCCGTCGGCTTACCGGCGGGGCTGTGTCACGTGTGTGCCCCTTTTCGTGCCGCAAGCGGTGGGCGCTGCCCGGCGCGTTCGCCGTCAGCGCTGCCCCACGCGCTCGCGGTCAGCTCTGCGCCACGCGCTCGCGAATCAGCCGCATGACCTCGCCCCCGTCGGCCCGCCCCTTGGTCTCGCGCATCACATAGCCCACGAGCGGCCCGATCGCCTTCATGTTGCCCTCCCTGACCTTGGCGGCAGCGTCCGGGTCGGCGGCAATCGCCGCGGCGACGATCGCCACCAGGCCGTCGCCATCCTCCGCGCTCAGCGCGCCCAGTCCCTCGCGCTCGACGATGGCCGCGGGGTCGCCCCCCTCCGCGACGAGCGTGGTGAGCACGTCACGAGCAGCGTCGCGGCTGACCTCCTTGGCCGAGACCATCGCCGCCAGCGCCGACAGGGCCCCCGCGGAGACGCGGCTCTCGGCGGGATCGAAGCCCGACCCGATGCGCTCCACCAGCTGGGGAAGCCAGTTGGCCACCTCGACGGGCGTCACCTTGCCCGCCGGCGCCTCGGCCAGCGCGCGCTCGTAGTAGTCGGCCAGCTCGCGCCGGAAGGCCAGGTCGCGCGCGATGCCGGAGGCAAGCCCCAGCTCGCGCTCAAAGCGCTCCATGCGCGCGGCCGGCAGCTCGGGGATGACCGCCTGCGCCGCCGCGCGGATCTCGTCGGTGACCAGGAGCGGCACAAGGTCTGGCTCGGGGAAGTAGCGATAGTCGTGCGCCTCCTCCTTGGAGCGCAGCGAGGTGAGACGATCGGTGGTGTGGTCGTAGTGCAGCGTCTCCTGGAGCACCGGCTCGCCCGCCCGCACCAGCGCGGCCTGGCGCTCGATCTCGGCTCGGACGCCCCGCTCCAGATAGCGGAACGAGTTCATGTTCTTCAGCTCGGCCTTGGTCCCCAGCTCGGCGGATCCCGTCGGGCGGATCGAGACGTTGGCGTCACATCGCAGGGACCCCTCGTCCATGTTGACGTCCGAGACGCCGAGCTGGCGCAGCGTCGTGCGCAGCAGGATCAGCCAGTCGTGCGCATGCTCGGGCGAGTGCAGATCGGGCTCGGTGACGATCTCCACCAGGGGGGTCCCGCAGCGGTTGAAGTCCACCACGCTGCGGTCAGAGCCGTGGATCCGCCCACTCTCCCCCAGGTGCACCAGCTTGGCGGCGTCCTCCTCCAGATGCACACGGTGGATCCGCACGTCGCCGAGCCTGCCGCCACGGCAGATGGGCTCGTCGTACTGGGAGATCTGGTACGCCTTGGGCGAGTCGGGATAGAAGTAGTTCTTGCGGTGAAAGACCGAGCGCGGCGCGATCTCCGAGCCCAGCGCCAGGCCGATCATCACCGCGAAGTCCACCGCGCGGGCGTTGACGACGGGCAGCGCGCCCGGGAGCCCCAGGCACACCGGGCAGGTGTGGACGTTAGGCGGATCGCCGAAGGACAGCTCGCAGCCGCAGAACATCTTCGTCCGCGTCTTGAGCTGGACGTGGATCTCCAGCCCGATGACGGGCTCGAAGGCACTGTCGGTCATGGCTCGATCCCGCCCCCGCAGCCGCTCATACCCGCGCCCCGCTCCCGTCAAAGCCGATCGCCTGCTCCAGCGCGTAGGCGGCGTCGATGAGCCGGCTCTCTGAGAACGCCGGTCCGGCGAGCTGGAAGCCCACGGGCAGGCCGTCGCTCAGGCCCGAGGGAATCGAGATCCCCGGGATGCCGGCCAGCGACATCGGAACCGTGCAGAAGTCGTTGAGGTACATGGCCAGCGGGTCGGCGGTCTTGGCGCCGAGCTCGAACGCGGTCCACGGGCTGGTCGGCGTCACCACGAAGTCGAACTGACCGAACGCGGTCCGGAAGTCCTCGGAGATCTTGGTGCGGACCTTCAGGGCGGTCCCGTAGTAGGCCTCGTAGTAGCCGCTGGAGAGCGCGTAGGTCCCGAGCATGATCCGGCGCTTGACCTCGGGCCCGAACCCCGTCGCCCGCGTGCGGCTGTACATCGTCTCCAGGTCGGTGTCGCCGGCGACGCGCAGCCCGTAGCGCACTCCGTCGTAGCGGGCGAGGTTGGCCGACGCCTCCGCGGGTGCGATCAGGTAATACGCCGACAGCGCATGGGGCGCGTGCGGGAGGTGGCAGGTGTCGACGGTCGCGCCGAGGCCCTCGGCCAGCTTCAGCGTGGCCTCGAAGTTCTCGCGGACGCCCGCTTCGATCCCGGTGTCCTGATCAGAGCCACCCAGCAGCTCCTCGGGGACGCCCAGCCGGACGCCGTTGAGGTCCTGGGCCGTGGGCAGCCGGATCGCCTCGGGCATCGCCACCGAGGTCGAGTCCCTGGGGTCGTGACCGACCATGTGGGAGAGCAGGAGCGCGCCGTCGGTGACGTTACGCGTGAAGGGGCCCGCCTGATCCAGCGAGGACGCGAACGCGATCATGCCCCAGCGCGAGCAGGCGCCGTAGGTGGGCTTGATCCCCACGATCCCGCACAGGGCGGCGGGCTGGCGGATGGATCCACCGGTGTCGGTGCCGAACGCCCACGGCGCCAAGCCGGCCGCCACCGCGGCGGCGCTGCCTCCGGACGAGCCGCCCGGCACCCGGGAGCGGTCCCAGGGGTTGAGCACGGGACCGAAGGCCGAGTTCTCGTTGGACGAGCCCATGGCGAACTCGTCCTGGTTGGTCTTGCCCAACAGCGTGGTGCCGGCCCGCGTGACGTTGGCGACGACGGTCGCGGTATACGGCGGCCGGTAGCCCTCCAGGATCTTTGACCCCGCCTGACTGGGAACGCCCTCGGTGCAGAACAGGTCCTTGACGGCCAGCGGCACCCCGGCCAGCGGCGCATCCGAATCCGCCTGCGGGGCATCATCGGCGACCCAGGTGAAGGCGTTGAGGTCGTCGGCGGCGGCCCGGCTGCGGTAGGCCTCGAACAGCTCCGTGGCGCCGATTTCCCGCGCGCGCAGCTTCGCGACCGCCTCGGCCGCGGTCAGCTCGATGAGCCCGCTCACGGCCGGCCCCGCCGGAGACGCTGCGATGTCCGAGTGGCGCGCGTCATTCCGCGCTGGGGCCGGGGCTCGGGACGCCGAAGCCGCCGTCCACCGGCTCGGGAGCGGCTGCCAGGATCACGTCCCGGTCCAGGCACGGCTGCGGCTCGTCGGCGCGCATGACACCGGCCACGTCGACGGCATGCGACGTCGGCGTCACGCCATCCAGGTCAAGCTCGCGGATCCGGTCCACGTGCTCGAGGACGTTGGAGAGCTCGACGCCCATCCGCTCGACCTCGTCGTCGTTGAGCTCCAGCTTGGCCAGCTTGGCCACGTGGAGGACCTGTGCGCGCTCGAGCATGCTGGGCGCGAGTTTAGTGTTGCTCGCGGATTCCGCTCAGCTCGACGGTCTCCACCGGGTGGTCGGGACCGGGCTCCCAGCCATCCTCGTGGCGCAACGACTGAAAGGCGCCCGTGGCGAGCGCCGCGGCCGCCAGCAGTCCGGCCCAGCCGCCCACGCGGGGACTGCCGTCCCCGGTGAGCAGCCGGATGAGCAACGCGACCGTGGTCACCGCGGCCAGGGGTACGAGAACCACGTTGACGGCCACCGGGAACGCCGGCGCCGATCGCGTCACCTGCAGGTAGCCCAGCAGGAGCCCAAGGGCGGCGGTGACCGTGATCGGCCAGCGCAGCGTGGGCAGGCTCGTCCATGCGTTGGCGCTGGTGTGACCGCCGCCGGGGGTGGCGCTGGTGTGACCGCCGCCGGGGGTGGCGAACGAGAACCACGGCACCGCGAACACCAGCACCGCGAGCACCAGCCCGCTCAGCGTGGCGATGATCTCGCCGCGGCGAAGGCGTGAGAGCTGCACCACTTCGCCGCGGCGACCTTCTCAGATCGAGCTACCGGCCGACGTGGATGTTGCCGACCACCGACGTGCCGCTGCGGGTCTGGAACGCGACCCAGACGAGCCCGACGGTGAGCACGACGGCGGCGTAGAAACCGAAGCCGAAGTCCGAGAAATGGATGTTGAACACGAACTTGAGCGCGACGAACAGCGCCGTGATGCAGGCGAGCACAAACCGCGTCTGCGTCCGGCTGCCGCCGATGTTGGGCACCGTCGTGCCGGGCGAGAGGCGCTCCACGGCTAGATCGGCGATGAGCAGAACGGCGGACAGGACGGCGAGAACGCCGAACGCGCCGTCCGGCGCGTCGGTCGCGGTGGCCGTGAACGAGGCCGAGAACGAGCCGATGCTGACGCTGGCGCTGAACCAGGGCAGGAACAGCAGGTCGATGACCAGCAGGAATGCCACTCCAGCCAGGAGCCAGTCATCCCGAGATACCGAGTCGAACTTCACGAAGCCCCTCCTATTGAT
>JBAQGP010000011.1:0-5854 GCA_049287845.1 Solirubrobacteraceae bacterium
GTCGTGGGGGCCGTCTGCGGGGCGGCCGGGGGCGCTGCTGGCACTGCTGGCGCAGCGGTCGTGTGGGGCGTCTGCGGGGCGGCCGGGGGTGCTGCTGGCGCGGCCGTCGTGGGGGGCGTCTGCGGGCCGGCCGTGGTGGCGGCGAGCGCTCCCGGGGCGGCGGTATTGGCGGGCGTGTGCGACGCCGACGCAACGCTGTCTGAGACCGAGGTCACGGTGCTGGCGGCAGCTTGGGTGGCTGACGCGGTCGGATTGGCTGTCACCGGCGCGGGAGCGGACGGCGTCGCCCCTCCAACAGCGCTGCTCGCGGGAACGGGGCCGTCAGCCTCCGCGCTTGCCGCGGCCCACAAGCCGCCGAACGCCAGGGCCCCAACGATGACGGCGCCGATCAGCCTCAAACGCCCCAGGGATCGCCAGCGAGCCAAACGGCTAAAGCTCCAAACGCTGGCCAATGCCACCGATTCCACTCCGATCCTGACGAGACCTCTCCTTCATTGCAGGCTTCCCGCGACCCTAATCCCTAAACGCAGTTCGCGGGGATTAGAGAGCCTCCGCGCCCGGCCGAATGCCGCCAGGCGACACGACGACCCCTGGCCCGATGACCCGACGGGTAGGAGGGCAGGACGCGGCGGCCCCAGGCGAACTGGTCGCCGAGCCAGCTCCCACGCAGCGGCAGCACGTACACGCGCTGGCCGGAGGAGTGGATGACCCAGTTGTCTCCGAGGTAGATGCCGGTGTGGATGACGTTGGCCTCGGTCGCGGTGCTGTTGAAGTGTGCGCTGCCGGAGAACAGCAGGTCGCCGGGGCGCAGTTGGTCATAGCGCAGCCGGTCGCGATGCGGGATCTCCTGCGCCATCTGCGCCGCGGTGCGACCGCCGATCGTGCGCCCCCGAGGGAGCCCTGACACCTTGAACACGCGCCATACGAAACCCGAGCAGTCAAAGCCGCCGTCGGGCCACGCCGTCGGCCGTGTTGTCTGTGGTCCCGGCGTACACGTAGGGGTAGCCGATCCGTGACGCGGTGACGGTGACCAGGCCCGCGGCGGCATGGACGGTGGGCAGCGCCGCGGTCTGTGCACCAGGGTTCGGAACGTCGCGGCCCGCCTCCGTCGCGAGTGCCGCGAGGGCACGGTCGGCCTGAGCGCCGCGGAGGCGCTCGGCCCCGCCGAAGTCACTCCCGTGGAGGTTGCTCATCAACCCGGCGTGCGACCATGTGTCCGTCGGCGTGTCTGACCTGCCGCGCAGCATCGAGTTCTAAACGCCTGCGCTCGCGGCCGGCGGGCGCGACAACGGCGCGCCCGGACTGCGGTCGGAGTACTCGGAGGGGTACTACGGCGCGTTCGTGCTGGACCCCGACGGGCACAACGTCGAGGCCGTGCACAACCCCTAGGGCCCTTAGCCCGCGGCGCGTCGCGGTCGGGACCCGCTACCTTCCGACCGCCATGGACTCTCGCAGCCGCCGGTGGTCGCCGGCACGGACCGCCCTTGCTCTTGTAGCGGCCGCGTTGGCCGCCGTGGTCGCGAGCGGCTGCGGGAGCGCCGCCCAGCCACCGACGCGGCCCACGTTCAAGGTGACGGGGGCGGCGGTGGGCCACCCCATTCCACCGGGCTTCGTGGGCCTCTCGATCGAGATCAAGGCCATGGAGCAGTACACGGGCACCAACCCGGCGGCCGTCAACCCGGTCTTCCTGCACCTCATCGCGGACATCGCGCCCGAGCAGACGCCGGTGCTGCGCCTTGGCGGCGACAGCACCGACTGGTCCTGGTGGCCGGTCTCCAGCGTGGCCCGGCCGCCCGGGGTGAGATTCACGCTGACGCCCAACTGGCTGAAGGTCGCTCACTCAGTGGCCACAACGACCCGGGCACGGCTCATCCTCGGCGTCGATCTGGAGGCCGACAATCGGACGGTCGCCGCGGCCGAGGCCAACGCCATGGTGGACCGGATCGGCCGCGGCTCCGTGGCGGCGCTGGAGCTGGGCAACGAGCCCGAGCTGTACGGCAGCTTTGGTTGGTACAGGTCGGCCACCGGCAAGGCGGTCCCGGGCCGCCCGCGCGGCTATGACCCGGCCGCGTTTCAGCGCGACTACTCCAGCTTCGCCGCGACCCTTCCCGACGTCCGGCTGGCCGGCCCCAGCAGCGGCGCGCCGACGTGGCTGGCGAAGCTCGGCCCCTTCCTGGACGCCGAGCCCCGCGTCCGGCTGGTGACGGTCCACGCCTATCCGCTCAAGCACTGCACCAAGTCCAAGGTCATCACCATCGGGCAGCTGCTCTCCGATCAGTCCTCCCGTGGCTTGGCCGCCACCCTGGCGCCCTACGTCGCCGTTGCCGACGCGCACCACGATCCGCTGCGCGTGGATGAGATGAACGGCATCTCGTGCGGGGGGACGCGCGGCGTCAGCGACAGCTTCGCTTCGGCCCTGTGGGTGCTCGACGCGCTGTTTGAGTTGGCGCGCACCGGCGTGACCGGGGTCAACATCCACACCGTCCCGGGAACGATCAACGAGATCATCGGGCCCGTCAGCCCCGGCGGCGCCGCCGGCGGCCGGGTGGGGGCGGGGAGCATGCGGGTGCACCCCGAGTACTACGGGATGATGATGTTCGCCCAGGCCGCGCCCCCCGGGTCCCAGCTGCTCGAGCTCGGCACGGCAACGCCGCCGGGCGTGAAGGTGTGGGCCACGCGGGCCGGCGACGGGGTCATCCACGTCGTCGTCGTCAACAAGCGGCTGGCCAAGTCACAGTTCCTGCGGTTGCGGATCGCCGGCGCCCGGGCGACGGCGCAGGTCGAGCAGCTCCGCGCGCCGAGCGTGCGCAGCACGAGCGGGGTCACGATCGGGGGGCAGACGTTCGGCGCCGCGACTGCCACCGGGGTCCTGTCGGGGCCTGCGACCCTCCCCACCGTGACGTCGTCGGGCGGCGGCTACCCCCTCACGGTGCCCCCGGCCAGCGCGACCATGCTCACCATCCCCGCGGGGTAGCCCACGTCTCTGCTATCTGGGGTGGGCATGGACCTTGCCGCCTACCTGGAGCGGATCGGGGCCGGCCCCGGGGCCGGGCTGGCCGAGCTGCACCGCGCCCACGTCACCTCCATCCCGTTCGAGAACCTGGATTCGCACCAGGGAGTGCCGGTGTCGCTCGAGCTCGATGACCTCCAGCGCAAGCTCGTCGGCGCACGCCGCGGCGGCTATTGCTTCGAGCACAACCTGCTGTTCGCCGCCGCGCTCGAGGCGCTCGGGATGCGGGTCGAGCCGATGCTCGCGCGGGTCCGGCTGGGTCGGCCGCCCGGGACCCCGCGCCCGCGCACCCACCTGGTGCATCGGGTCCACGCGGACGACGGTGTCTGGCTGGCCGATGTCGGGTTCGGCAACGGGACCCTGCTCCAGCCGATCCCCTTCGCCCCCGGCGGCGAGCACGAGCAGACGGGCTGGCGCTTTCGTGTGGTGGCGGAGGGGCCCGAGCATGTTCTGCAGAGCGCGGAGGGCTCGGAGTGGGTCGACGTGTATGGGTTCGTCCCCGACCCGGTCCCGCTCATCGACATCGAGACGAGCAACTGGTTCACATGCACCCACCCGAGGTCGCCGTTCGTGGCGGGCCTGATCGTGGCGGTGAACCACCCGGACGGGACGCGGGTGGCCCTGAGCGACTGGAACGGGCTCTCGCTCACGACGCGCACGCCCGATGAGCGCACTGTCGCCGAGCCTGCGCGGGAGGACATCCCGGACCTGCTCGACGCCGTGTTCGGCCTGCCGGGCTTCGTCCTCGGCGACGACGGCCGGATCGCCCGCGCGGCCGCTCATCCCGAGTAAGCTATTCTTTACGTAAACGTGAAGTAGCATGTCTCCCTCCTCGCACTCGGGACCGGCCCGACCTAGCTGAAAGGAAGCCGTGACCACGACCGGCGCAGATCACAACGGAGCTGTCACCACTCGGACACGGCTGGACCACCACGGCAAGTCGGTTCCCGACCACTACAAGTGGATCGCGTTGTCGAACACGACGCTCGGCGTCCTGATCGCCACGATCAACGCCTCCATCCTGCTCATCTCGTTGCCGGCGATCTTCAAGGGCATCAACATCGACCCGCTGCAGCCGAGCAACACCAACTACCTGCTCTGGCTGATCCTGGGGTTCCTCGTCGTCACCGCGGTCCTCGTCGTCAGCCTCGGGCGACTCGGCGACATCTACGGCCGGGCCCGGACCTTCAACCTCGGCTTCGCCGTGTTCACGTTCTTCAGCATCATGCTGGCCGTCACGTGGATGAAGGGCAGCGCCGGCGCCATGTGGCTGATCATCATGCGCGCGCTACAGGGCGTCGGCGGGGCGATGCTGTTCGCCAACTCGAGCGCCATCATCACCGACGCCTTCCCGGCCAATCAGCGGGGCCTCGCCTTGGGCATCAATGGGGTCGCCGCCGTCGCCGGATCGTCGATCGGGCTCGTCCTGGGTGGCGTGCTCGCGCCCGTCGCGTGGCGCGCGGTGTTCCTGGTCTCCGTCCCGTTCGGGGTTCTCGGCACCGTGTGGGGCTTCGCCAAGCTGCGCGACCTCTCCGAGCGCAAGCCGGCCAAGATCGACTGGTGGGGCAACGTCACCTTCGCCGTCGGCCTGATCGCGGTGATGATCGGCATCACCTACGGCATCCAGCCCTACGGCCACCACACGATGGGGTGGACGAGCCCCAAGGTGATCGCCGAGATCGGCGGCGGCATCCTCATCCTCCTCATGTTCTGCGTCATCGAGACGCGGGTCGAGCAGCCGATGTTCCACCTGGACCTGTTCAAGGTCCGTGCCTTCACCGCCGGTAACATCGCGTCGCTGCTGTCGGGCATCGGGCGCGGCGGTCTCCAGTTCGTGCTCATCATCTGGCTGCAGGGCATCTACCTGCCCCGCCACGGCTACAGCTTCGCCGATACGCCGCTGTGGGCGGGGATCTACCTGCTGCCGCTCGTCGCCGGAATGCTCTTCGCCGGGCCCATCGCCGGCGCGCTGTCGGATCGCATGGGCCCCCGGCCGTTTGCCGTCGCGGGCATGGGACTGGCCGCGATCTCCTTCCTGCTGCTCACGTTGCTGCCGGTGAACTTCTCCTATCCGGTCTTCGCGCTGGTGATCATTCTCAACGGCCTGGGGATGGGCATCTTCTTCTCGCCCAACCGGGCCAGCATCATGAACAGCCTGCCCGCCAACCAGCGCGGGGCCGGCGGCGGCATGGCCGCGACGTTCATGAACTCGGCAATGGTGCTGTCGATCGGGATCTTCTTCAGCCTGATGATCGTCGGGCTCTCGGGAGGGCTGCACCAGTCCCTCTACAACGGCCTGACCTCCCACGGCGTGTCCGCGGGGGTGGCGAAGCAGGCGTCGTCCCTGCCACCGGTGGCCACGCTGTTCGCCGCGTTCCTTGGTTACAACCCGATCAAGACGCTGCTCGGTCCCCACATCCACGCGGTGTCGGCCCACCAGCAGCACGTGCTGCTCGGCCACTCGTTCTTCCCGTCGGTCATCTCCGCTCCGTTCTCCAGCGCGCTGACCTCCGCGTTCACCTTCGGTCTCATCGCCTGCCTGATCGCTGCGCTGGCGTCCCTGGTCCCGGCCAAGGGCCAGCCGTGGTTCGGCCGCGGGCGCCGTCCGGCCGCCGACGAGCACGCCGCCGACACGCTCGTCGTCGTGCCCTCCGGCGGGACCCTGGAGTATGCGGGGGCCGACGGCGAGCGGTCCAGGCGCCGTTGACGCTCCCACTCACGCGAGCCACTGCATCCACGCGCCGTGAGAGTCGGCCCAGGCGAGCGGCACGCCGTCGAGGCTGACCAGGATCTCGCCGCCGGGCGCCGGCCGGGGGCCGGGCGGCTGCTCGAGCTCCACCACGC
>JBAQGP010000012.1:0-1829 GCA_049287845.1 Solirubrobacteraceae bacterium
CCTCCGGCATCCCGTTCGTCTGCTCAGCGGCACGCGAGAGCTCCGCACCGAGGATGTCGAGCCTTCTCATCGCGCCGGCCGCGTCGACGTCACGAAACTCCGCTGCCAGCGCGAGCGCCAGGACGTCTAGGGTGGCATCCGGGTCTCTGGCAAGCCCCGCAAAAGGACGCGTTCTCGACACAAAGGGATTGTGCCGCGCGCGCCAGCCTCGCGGCACAGCGCCGCGTCGAGCGACTCAGAACCCGCGCTGAGGGCGCCCGGACACCCGCGCCGCGAGGTCGCAAAACGGGAACCCTGAGCGGACAAGCTGCTGGTGCCGAACCGGGCTGGCTGCTAGACCGTGGGGCGAGCGTTACGGTGCCCGAGTTTCTGCGCGACGAGCAGTTCACCTATGTCCGATGGGTCGAGACGCGCCTACAGCCGATCATCCTGAAAAGGAGGATCACGCGCGACGAGCTGCGGCAGGTGCCGTTCGCGCGGGTCAGTGCGGAGCACCGGTCGTGGTGGAGCGCCGAGCATGGGGGCAGCGGTGTCCGGCACGTCCTCACGGTGGAGTGTCCGGCACCCGAGAGCCTCGATCGGTGGGAGCGGGCCGGTCGCCCCGAGCTTCCAGCCGCGGTTCTTCGCTCTCCGCCGGGAGGCATTGCACCCCTCGGAGGCCGTCGGTACCTCGTCGGTAACAACACCCTGACGCGCGCCGAGCTGCTCGATCTCGCCACGGACCGACAGCGTTGTACAAACGCCTCGACGCGGTCGCCGGGACGGAGGCGCGCAGCGTCCGCAACCAGATCTCCGACACGCTGTCGCGGCCGCTCCCGGACACACTGGCTGTCGCGCTGTGGGACACGCTCGCGCTCGCTCCTGGCGTCCAGCTCGTCGCCGACCGTACGGATCGTGAGGGGCGACGAGGCGAAGCTGCCCGCGTCGCTTCGCGCGACGGGCTGGAGATCGAGCTGCTCTTTGACCGTGCCTCCGCGCAGCTGCTCACAAGGCGCAAGCTGGTCGCAGACCAAGACGCGCATCTCCTCAGACTCCCGGTCGGCACCCTCATAGAGGAGCAGCTCTACCTCGAACGCACGGTTATCGACGCTCCGCCCCAGATCTGAGTCGGCGTACAACGCGCCGGTGCCGATAAGCCCCCCGGCCCGTGGCCCAGGGTGGATCCAGCCTCCATCCAGCTCCAACCGAACGTCTCACAGCCGAACGCTCTACGGACGTCGGGATGTTGCGGATACGGGCCTCTGCTTTTGGGAGGGGAGCGGCGAGGCCGGAGGGTGAAAGCGTACTCCCTCGTGACTACGGGGCGTCTCACGCATCGGCACGCGCGGACCGTTTGCGACGATTGAGAGGTGAGCGAGATGCGGGAGTCGCTGCGGGCCACGTTTGACGGCGCGGCCGATCTGTATGACGTAGCGCGGCCGGCGTATCCGGAGGCGCTGTTCGACGATCTCGTAAGGCTCGCAGGGCTCACACCGGGCGACCGACTCTTGGAGATCGGATGCGCGACCGGAAAGGCGACCCGTCCGCTACTGGAGCGGGGGTTCTCGGTCGTCTGCGTCGAGGTCGGCGCAAACATGGCAGAGCGTGCACGCCAAGTATTCGCTGGGTGCCCTGCGGAGGTGCACGTGGCGCCATTTGAGACGTGGGAGGGCAAGCCGGGGAGCTTTGACCTCGTGTATGCCGCGACCGCGTGGCATTGGGTCGATCCGGCGGTTCGCTACCGCAAGGCTCACCAGTTGCTTCGTCCCGGCGGGCATCTGGCGTTCTGGAGTGCGCTTCACGCGTTCCCCGTCGGCTTCGATCCGTTCTTCACCGAGATCCAGCCCCTG
>JBAQGP010000013.1:0-5019 GCA_049287845.1 Solirubrobacteraceae bacterium
TTGCGTCGATCACTCGCGTGATCGACGCGAGCCGTTCTACGGACTCCTGGTCTTGGGCGGCGAGTAACCCGCGTGGCTGGAGCACGAACCGGCCGAACGCCGAGAGCACCGACTCGCCCGGACCCCGGGACCGGATCGCCTCGAGTAGTTGCTCCTCGAATTCCGCCAGGCGGCCGAAGAAGAGGTCCTCTTTGGTGGGGAAGTAGTTGAACGCCGTGGCCTCGGAAACGTCCGCCGCGGCCGCGACTTCGGCGACGGTCACCCGCTCGAAGCCGCGCTCGATGAACAGCTCGCGTGCCGCCGAGCTGATCCGTTCGCGCGTCTGCTGCTTCTTGCGCTCGCGAAGGCCTTGACTCATCTCAACCATATATGTAGTGTGACCTCAAGTTTAAAGTGACTATATGTTTATGGCGACCTGACCGAGGTGATCATATATGCGACCGGACAGATCAACCCATGACGGCAGCAGCATCCAGGTCGCGTTCGTGGCCATCGTGCTCGCGATGCTCCCCGCGGTCCTCGACCAGACGATCCTGGCGACCGCATTGCCGACGATCGCGGCCCGGCTCGGCCGGCTCACGGACGTGTCCTGGGTCGTGACCGCCTATGTCGTCGCGGCGGCGGCCTCAACGCCGTTGTGGGGGCGCCTCGGCGATCGTCACGGACGAAAGCGACTGCTCGAGCTCTCGTTGGCTCTGTTCCTGGCCACTTCGGCGATCTGTGGCGCTGCGCAGGACATCACCGTGCTCGTGCTCGCGCGAGCGGCGCAGGGCGTCGCGGCCGGCGGTTTGATGACGTTGGCGATGGCGGCGGTCGGTGACTTGGTCGAGCCCCGCGAGCGCGCCCGCTATCAGGGGTATATCGCCGCGGCGTTCGCCGTCGCGACGGCCATCGGGCCACTGGTCGGCGGCGTGATCGTCGATCACGCCAGCTGGCGCTGGGTGTTCTACGTCAACCTTCCGCTCGGCGTGCTCGGGCTCGCGGTCCTGTCGCTGCGGCTCCCGACGTCCGAGGTGGCGAAGACCCGTCCCGGGCTCGATGGGATCGGCGGAGCGCTGCTCGCCGGCGCGACGGGAGCGCTGACGCTGGCGTGCATCTGGGGCGGCGGGCGCTACGCGTGGGGCTCGGTGACGATCGTCGGCCTGCTCGGGCTGGCGCTTGTGCTTGGGGGGGCCCTGGCGCTGCGCGAGCGCAACGCACCCGACCCGATCGTCCCGTACGCGCTGTTGTCGACCCGAACAGTGGCGGTCGCGAGCGCCGCGCTGTTCCTGACGACCGCGGCGCTGTTTGCGATCACCGTGTTCGTGCCGCTCTTCCTTCAGACGAGCACGGGTGCAACGCCGACGCTCGCTGGGCTGCTGCTCGTCCCGATGATGCTCGGGATCACCGCCTCGACCCACCTCGCCGGCCGCGCGATCTCCCGCAACGGCCGCTATAAGCGCTACCCGATCATCGGCTTGGCGCTGATGTCGATCGCGCTCGCCGGGCTCGCAACGGTCGCGAGCAATCCCTCGCGGATCGCGACGGGCCTGATGCTGGCGGTGTTTGGGCTTGGCTTTGGGATGGTCGGCCAGGTCCTCATCACCGCCGTCCAGAACAGCGCGCCGCGGCGTGACCTCGGCGTCGCGATGGCGACGACGAGCTTCTTCCGTGGCCTCGGCGGCGCGATTGGTGCCGCCGTCCTGGGGTCGATCTTCACCGCGGCTGCGGGCTCCTCGATCCCGGGTGGGCGCGTACACGCACTCGCCGGAGCCGCCCGCGCTGACCTGATCGGCGGCGTGCAGAGCGTGTTCGTCGTCGCCTCCGCGATCGCGGCGCTTGGCCTGCTGATCGTGCTCGCACTCCCCGAACTGGAACTGCGCCGCGCGCCCAGCCCGGCGGGGCCGGCCCCGTCAAGTCCGGATGTTCCTCGCGGTTCGGACGCCACGACGGTTGCAACCGGTCGATGAGTTCGCCGCGCCGTCGAGGTCTCATCCGATGACGGAGCCCTGTACCCCGCGATCCTGCAGGCGGGATCCGATCATCAGTCGAGCCGAGGAGGGACCACCGGAATGGCCAGCTATGTAGACCTCGACGGACTGCGGACCTGGTATGACGAGGCTGGCGCTGGCGAGCCGCTGCTGTTGCTTCACCCCGGGGGCGGGGGGGTGGACTCAAGGGCGTTCGCGCCGAACCTTGGCGCCCTGGCGGAGCGGTTCCGGACCTTCACTCCCGAACGGCGCGCACACGGACGGACGCCGGATGTCGATGGCCCCATCACCTTCGCAGCGATGGCCCAGGACACGATTCGCTTCCTCGAACAGACGGTCGCCGGTCCGGCGCGCGTGCTGGGGGTGAGCGATGGCGCGACCGTCGGGCTGCTCGTCGCGCTACGCAGACCCGACCTCGTCGAACGGTTGGTGTTTGTCGCCGGCGTCTATCACCACGACGGCTGGTGGCCTCAGGCGATCGACCCGAGCAACGAACCGCCCACATTTCTCGAAGACAGCTATGCCGAGCTGTCGCCAGATGGTGCCGCTCACTACCGCGTCGTTGTCGAGAAGCTCGCGCGCATGCACCAGATCGAGCCGACCCTGACGGCGGAGGACCTCGGCACGATCCCGTGCCGAACCCTCGTGATGCTTGGCGACGACGACGAGGTCCGCCTCGAGCACGCCATCGCCCTGTATCGAGCCCTGCCCGACGCCGAACTCGCCGTCATCCCCGGCACCTCCCATGGACTTCTCGTCGAGAAGCCCGATCTGTGCAACACGATGCTCGTCGAGTTCCTCACCAAGGATCCCGTTATCACCTTCGCGCCGATCCGGCGAGTATCGGCATGATGACGAAACCCAGATCTCCTCAGGGTTGGCGGGCGGGGCGGCCGCTCAGGCGTGCTTCGGCCGCCAGATGTTCGAGGACGAGCTGCAGCAGACGGGCAACTACCCTGCGCGTGGTCGCCGCCTACGGCGCTGAGCAGATCGTGACGCGTCGGATCGAGCAGGTGAGGGACAGCTCAGAGGTGCTCAAAGACCTCGAACGCAGCGTCGACGCGAGCATGTTCTTGGGTGGCGTTCTCGTCGAGCATGAGGCCGCGGATGACGGCGAGGGCGAGGGTGGCTTGCGCTTGGGCGTCGGTCTGGTCGGTGCTGGTCGGTCGCAGCAGCTCGGTGAACTGGGGGAGCCAGTCGTGAACGCTTTCGCGACCGAATCCCGGGAACCGCTGCGGCTGGGTTTGGGCGAGGGCGTTGACCTCACCAAACAGCCGGAAGGAGCGGCGGTGGGCGGGATCGGTGATGATCGCGCGCAGCGTCGCGACCAGGCTGCGCAGGTCTTGGGGGTTCTCCGCGGTGAGACGGCTTCGGCAGGCGGTGAGCAGCTCGCTTCGAGCGTGGGCCAGCCCCGCTGCGATCAGGGCATCGCGGGAGCCGAAGTGGTGTATGAGCATCCGCGAGCTGGTGTTGAGCTCCTGGGCGAGATCTCTGAGGCTGATCTCGCAGCTCTGCCGGGCCACCAGCACGTCGGCGGTCTGGGTGCGCAGCCGCGTTCGTTGTTGTTCGTCGCGTGGACGACCAGCTCCTGTAACGTCGTTACGTGAAATGGGTTCCGATCCGGGAGACGCCACTGTGAACACCGTGCCAGAAAGCCCTTCGCTCCGGGGCGCTCGCCCAGAGGCGACTGCGATGCGCTTGACCGCAAAGCCGGGTGTCCGACGCGGATCGATTGCATGATGGTGACCGTGGTCTTTGTCCACGGCGCCTGCGTGCGTGACGCCGGCTGGTGGTGGAGCCGCATGACGGGCCCCCTCGCCGAGGAGGGCATCGCGTCCCTCGCTGTCTCGCTGCCCAGCTGCGGTGAGACCGGTGACACGCTCGGGGACCTCTTTGACGACGTCGCCGCGTGTCGCCGTGCGATTGATCAGATCGACGGTCCGGTTGTCCTCTGCGGCCACTCCTATGGCGGGATGGTCATCACCGATGCCGGAGCCGATGAACGCGTCAGCCGGTTGATCTACGTCACCTCCGTGATGCCCGACAACGGCCAGTCACAAGGTGAATTGGTCGGCGCGGAGCCGGCGCCGTGGCTGCAACCGGATGAGAAGACCATCGGCGTGGACCCGGCCATGGTCCGCGAGTACTTCTTACAGGACTGCGACCCGGCAACCACCGAAGCCGCTGTCTCCCGCCTCACCCGCCAGTCGCTCACCCCGTTCAGCCAAGCACCTCGCCAGATCGCCTGGCGCTCGACCCCCGCCAGCTACATCGTGTGCACGCGCGACCTCGCCATCCCCGCAGAGACACAACGCAAACGCGTACGAGACGGCGCACGACGCGTCGAGTTCGACGCCGGACACCACCCCTTCCTGTCGCGACCCGACGCCTTCGCCCACGCCCTCGCTGGGGAGATCAACGCCTCATAGACGACCCGCCTCGATCCGCTGCCGTATGCAGGGGCTGTGACCTCGACGAGCGTTCAGGTCGGTAGGGCGTAGATCTCACCCGCGTGCTGGATCACCTTCCGCGGGGGCAGGCCGGTGATCGCTGGACCGGTGATCACGGCTCCCGTCTTCGCATCGAAGACCGATCCGTGACACGGGCAGACGATCTGGCCTCCCTGGTAGCCCACTTCGCACCCGGCGTGGGGACAGACGGCGCTGTGGGCGACAAGCGTGCCGTTCGCCTGGCGGATGACGATGTCGGGCTGACCGTCACCCGGATCCCGATAGGTGGCTCCCTGGCCGACGGGCAGTTGGCTCGCCGCCCCCAGCCTGACCGCCCCGGCGGGGAGGCCGCTCGACGAGTCGGCACCGGTGGACGGGGCGGCGGTCGTCGAGCTGTGGCCGGCCGCCGAACGATGACGGGACGTCGCATGCGTCGAGCCTGCAGTCGCACCGGACCGCGGCGAGGCCGAGGCGCTCAGCGTGTGCGCGGGCCGATAGGTGCCCCGCAGCAGCACCGAGATCCCGGCGATGAAGGCGGTGAGCGCCGCCACCGCGCTCAGCGCCGCGGTCACCACGCCGCGGCGGGTGAGCTCCGGCTC
>JBAQGP010000014.1:0-10337 GCA_049287845.1 Solirubrobacteraceae bacterium
GGCCACGCGCCACCTGCTCGACCTCGGGCACGAGACCGTCCACCACATCACCGGGCCGCTCAGCTCGATCGAGTCCCAGCTGCGCGCCAGTGGCTGGCGCGCCACGCTGGAGGCGGCGGGCGCGCCCCGCCCCGAGCCGCTCATCGGTGACTGGAGCGCACGCGCCGGTTATCACCTGGGACGGCGCCTGACCCGCGACCGCTCGCTGACGGCGGTGTTCGTCTCCAACGACCAGATGGCGCTGGGGCTGCTGCGGGCCATGAACGAGGCGGGGCGCCGCATCCCAGAGGAGATCAGCGTGGTCGGCTTTGACGACATCCCCGAGTCGCCGTACTTCACTCCACCGTTGACCACCGTTCGCCAGGATTTCGGCGAGGTGGGTAGCCGTAGCTTGCGGGTGCTCGTGAGGACGATCGAGAGCGTCGAGGCGGGTGAGCGTCCGCCCACAGGCTCGCTGGTACCTCCCGAGCTGGTCGTCCGCGCCAGCACCACCGCGCCCCCGTCGAGCGATTGACAGGGATCCGATGTGATCGCTAACATGGGCGCCGCTGGACAGGAGAGGAGACCCACAACCGCCGCAACTGAACGCCGCCATGCGAGGGTGGTTGCGGGTGAGGTTTAGCCTCGGTTAATGTGATTGGACAACCGGCCCCGGGTTTGAAACGGTTTGGGGGTCGGAGGTCCCGGAGAGGAGGAGCATCAGGTGTCTAAAGAAGAAGATGTTGTTCACGACGCGCTCGAGCGGCTGGAATGGGATGAGCGCAAGGAGGAGGAGACTCCTTTCAAGAGGATGCGGCAGATCACCCGCCGCACCGCGCTCACCGGTAGTGCCGCCGGAATCGGCGCGCTGATCCTGCAGGCCTGCGGCGGCGGCTCGAGCTCGAGCAGCTCGGGTGGGGCTTCCAGCTCCAGCAGCGCAACCTCCACCGGCACCGCCTCGGCGGCCACCGGCGGCGGAGCGGCTGCGGGTATCTTCGGGGCCAGCAAGTCCTACAAGTTCACGCTGGTCAACCACGTCACGACCAACCCGTTCTTCACCCCGACTCAGAGTGGCGCGGCCGACGCGTGCAAGCTGCTGGGCTCCTCGTATCAGTGGACCGGCTCGCAGAACTCAAACGTCGGCGAGATGGTCAACGCGTTCAACAGCGCCGTCAGCGCCGGCGTTGACGGCATCGGCATCGCCCTGGTGGACCTGCACGCGTTCAACTCCCCGACCGAGAAGGCACTCGCGGCCAAGATCCCGGTTGTCGCCTACAACGCCGATGCCGCCGGCAACGCCCGGTTGGCCTACATCGGCCAGGACCTGTTCGTCTCCGGCCAGGAGATGGGCGCGCACATCGAGCAGCTCGTGCCCTCGGGCGACGTGGCGCTGTTCATCGCCACCCCGGGCTCGCTGAACATCCAGCCGCGCATCGACGGCGCCCTGGCGGCACTCAAGGCGCACTCGAGCATCAAGACCCACGTGGTGGCGACCGGAGCGGCCCTGCCGCAGGAGCTGACCGCGATCGACTCCTACGCCACCGCTCACCCCAACACCAAGGGGTACTTCGCGGTGGACGCCGGGAGCACCCAGAGCCTCGCGCAGACGATCAAGAAGCACAACCTGCGCGGCCAGGGCGTCAAGGGCGGCGGGTACGACCTGACTCCGATCACCCAGCAGCTCCTCGCCGCTGACCAGATCGACTTCACGATCGACCAGCAGCCCTACCTCCAGGGGTTCCTGCCGATCCTGCAGCTCTACATGTACCAGGTGACCCAGACCCTGACGGGCATGGCCGATGTCAACACCGGTCTGAAGTTCCTCGACAAGACCACGGTCGGCCCGTACAACAGCACCAAGAGCCGCTACGAGGGCACCGGCACGGGCGTCGGCGTCCAAAAGTCGTAGGCTTCAACGTCGCGACTCATGGCGACAGCTTCGGACAAGACCGTCGCATCAGCGCCCCCTCCACAGGGCCCAGCGAGTGGCTGGGCCCGGCGCGGGGGGGCGCTCAGCCTCGGGCAGCGCTTCCTCACGCTGCGCGAGGGCAGCATCATCGTCGTCACGCTCATCGCGTTCATCTACTTCTCGACGAGCTCCAACAGGTTCCTCACCAGTGGCAGCCTCAAGGCGCTGCTGCCGTACTTCGCCCCGTTCGCGATCATGGCCGCCGGCCAGGTGTTCGTGATGATCAACGGCGAGATCGACCTGTCGGTCGGTGCCGTCTACCTCTTCACGCCGTTCATCTTCTACAAGTTCAACTCCAGCGTCGGCCTCCCGCTCATCCCGGCGATGATCGGGGCCCTGATCGTCGCGATGATCATCGGGCTGTTCAACGGGCTCGTGATCTCCTACATCGGGATCTCATCGTTCACGACCACGTTGGGAACGTTGTTCACCCTGGATGGGCTCACGCTCATCATCTCCCACGCGACCCAGGTGACCACGCCGGGCACGTCGGTGGTGAAGGTCGGCACCTTCGCGCAGATCTTCGGCGGAGGGACCTACTCGGAGCTGTTCTGGGCGATCGGGATCACCATCCTGCTCCAGCTGCTGCTGTCGCTGACGCGGTGGGGCATCTACACCGTGGCGGTGGGCGGGAATCGGCTTGGCGCCGCCGAGGCCGGCGTGCACGTGAAGCGGGTCCTCACCGGCAACTTCGTGATGTGCGCCCTGTTCGCCGGCTTCGTGGGCGTTCTGGAGGCGGTGCGGTCCTCGTCGGTGACTCCTGACCCGTCGGGCTCCAACGCGATCCTGTTCCAGGTCATCGCCGCCGCGGTCATCGGTGGCACGCTGCTCCAGGGCGGCTCGGGCACGGTCGTCGGCGCGTTCATCGGGGCCATCTTTCTGGGTGTCCTCCAGGACGGCCTCATCATCAAGGGCGTCAGCGCCAACTACTTCCTGTTCTATCTCGGCCTCGCGGTCCTGATCGCGATGGCCTTCAACACGTACGTGTCGCGCGTCCGAACCGGATCTGGCCGTGGCGGATAACACCATCGCCGACGCCGAGATCGTCGCGCCCGCGACGGCCGACGACGATGTGATGCGCGTCGAGCACATCACCAAGCGCTTCGGTCCCACCGTGGCCCTGCGCGACATCAACCTGCACCTGCGCAAGGGCGAGGTGCTGGGACTGCTCGGGGACAACGGCGCCGGCAAGTCGACGCTGATCAAGATTCTCTCCGGGTTCCAGAAGGCCGACGCGGGATCGATGTGGGTCAAGGGACAGAGCTACACCCCGCGGAGTGTCGACGACGCCCGCAAGGTCGGGATCGACACCGTCTTCCAGGACCTGGCGCTCATCAATGAACTGACCGTCTACCACAATCTCTTCCTGCGCCGCGAGCGCGTGGCAAAGCCGATTCCGTTTCTGTCCAACGCGCGGATGAAGCGCGAGGCCCGTAAGGCACTGGACGAGATCGGGATCAATATCCCGCGCATCGACGTCCCGGTGGCGCGTCTGTCTGGCGGCCAGCGTCAGGCGATCGCGGTGGCGCGCACGATCTCCGGCGACTCGGACATCATCCTGCTGGACGAGCCGCTGGCCGCCATGGGCGCCAAGGAAGGCGCGATGATCCTGGACCTGATCGAGCGCCTCAAGAACGAAGGCAATGTTTCGATCATCATGATCCTGCACAACTATGTGCATGTGCTGACGGCGTGCGATCGGGTCAACCTCATCCAGGACGGCGTGATCTCCCTGGACAAGCCGACGGCGGAGACCTCGGTGGAGGAGCTCACCGAGATCGTGGTGGAGGAGTACCGGCGCGCGCGGCAAGCGGCCAACGTCGGCAACGGTGCGGGCGCCTCTGCGGCGCCCGAGCAACCCCAGACGTGACCGTTCGGCCGTGACCGGCCGTGAGTGCAGCATCGGGGTGGACTTCGGGACCGAGTCCGGCCGCGTGCTCGTGCTCGACGCCCGCAGCGGGGAGGAGCTGGGCGTCAGTGTCGTGCCATACCCCAGCGCGGTCATCGATCGGGAGCTGCCCTCGACCGGGGAGCGGCTGCCCGGAGATTGGGCGCTGCAGGATCCCGATGACTGGGTCAAGGTCCTGGAGGACGGGATCCCGGCGGCCGTCGCCGACGCCGGGGTGGCTCCGGACGAGGTGACCGGCCTGGGCATCGACGTCACCTCCTGCACGGTGCTGCCGGTCACGCAGGACGGCACGCCGCTGTGCACGCTGGATGAGTGGCGCGAGCGCCGCCACGCCTGGCCCAAGCTGTGGAAGCATCATGCCGCCCAGCCGGTCGCCGATCGCCTCAACGAGGTGGCGCTCGAGCGCAACGAGCCGTTCCTCGAGCGCTACGGGGGGCGCATCTCCTCCGAGTGGTACTTCCCCAAGCTCATCGAGGTGTGGTGCGAGGACCGCGAGGTCTACGACGCGTGCGCCGCCTTCATCGAGGCCACCGACTGGATCGTCTGGCACCTCACCGGCCAGGAGGTCCGCCAGAGCGCGACCGCCGGCTACAAGGCGATGTGGTCTCCGGAGGATGGGCTGCCGCCCACCGAGTACTTCGAGGCCGCCTACCCCGGGTTCTCGGCGCCGTCCGAGAAGCTGGGCACCGAGTTCGTGGCGCTCGGCAGCAAAGCCGGAACGCTCATCGCCGAGCGCGCCTCGCGGCTGGGACTGACCGAGGACGTGGCCGTCGCCGTCGGCAACGTCGACGCCTGGGTGTCGGTGCCCGGCGCCGGCGTCACGAGCCCCGCGACGTTCGTGACCGTGATCGGAACCTCGACCTGCTCGATGATCGTCAGCCCCGACGAGGTCCGGCTGCCCGGAGTCACCGGGGTCGTGCGCGACGGGATCCTGCCCGGCCTCTATGGCTATGAGGCGGGCCAGGCGGCGGTGGGCGACATGCTGGCCTGGTTCGTCCGGACGCTGGACGGTGACCGCGACACCTATGCGCGGCTCGAAGGCGAGGCCGCGGGGCTGGCCCCGGGCGCGACCGGCCTGGTCGCGCTCGACTGGTTCAACGGCAACCGCTCGATCCTGGCCGACGCCGATCTGACGGGGGCGATCTTCGGCCTGACGCTGCACAGCTCACCGGCGGAGATCTACCGCGCGCTGCTGGAGTCCATCGCCTTCGGCAACCGCCGGATCATCGACAACTTCGTCGAGCATGGGCTGGAGCTCTCAGAGATCGTCGCCGTCGGCGGGATCGCCGAGCGCAGCCCGCTGACGATGCAGCTCCTCGCCGACACCAGCGGCCTGACCGTGCATGTGCCGTCCTGGCGCGAGGTTCCGGCGCGGGGCGCGGCACTGTTCGGCGCGGTGGCGGCCGGTATCTACGACGACATCGATGCCGCCATCGAGGCGACCAGGCCCTCGAGCTCGCGCACCTACACCCCCGAGCCGGCGGCCAAGGAGGTCTACGACCGGGTGTATGGCATCTACCGCACCTTGTATGAGACCCTCGGGCGCTCCGAGGTCGAGCTCCTGCACGGACTCAAGCGGATCCGCGCGGAGAGCGCCGGCTAGCTGATGGCCGCCCTCGAGCAGCTGCGCGCCGAGGTGCTCGAGGCCAATCTGGCGCTGCCGGCTGAGGGGCTGGTCAAGCTGACCTGGGGCAACGTCTCGGGCGTGGACCGCGAGCGGGGGCTGATGGCGATCAAGGCCAGCGGCGTGGACTACGAGCACATGACGGCCGAGGACATGGTTCTCGTCGCGCTCGACACCGGGGAGGTGGTCACGGATCCCGTGGTACCGGACCCCGCCCACCCCCGCAAGCCCTCGACCGACACCCCGACGCACCGGGCGCTCTACAACGCCTTTGACAACATCGGCGGGATCGTCCACACCCACTCGACGTGGGCGACCGCCTGGGCCCAGGCCGAGCGGGAGATCCCGCTGCTGGGTACCACCCATGCCGACCTGATGGCCGAGGCGGTCCCGCTCACGCGCCAGCTGACCGCCGAGGAGGTGGAGCGCGACTACGAGGGCGAGACCGGCACCGTCCTCATCGAGCTGATCGGCGGTCGGATCGACGAGCTCCCGGCCGCGCTGGTGCGCGGCCACGCGCCCTTCTGCTGGGCCGCGAGTCCCGCGGCCGCCGTCACCATCGCGGTCACGCTCGAAGAGGTGGCCCGACTCGCCCTGTTGACACGGATCCTCAGCCCCGACGGCGGGCCGCTGGCCGACGTGCTGCGCGACAAGCACCACCAGCGCAAGCACGGGCCCGACGCGTACTACGGCCAGCGCTAGTCCGAGCGGGCTCGGGTCCGACGGGGCCGGGCCGCGGCGGGACGGGCGACTACCAGCGGTCGTGCACGTGCTCGCGGATGAGGCGGTCGTAGACCTCGCGCACCCCGTCCAGCTGCTCCTTGCGCAGCGGCGCCAGCTCGGCCGCGGCCACATTGGAGGACACCTGCTCGGGGTTGCGCGCCCCCGGAATGACAGTGCTCACGCCCGGCTGATCGATGATCCAGCGCAGCGCGAACTGGGCGAGCGTCGAGTCGTCCTCGACGAGCTCTGACAGCTCTCGCGCCGCCTTGACGCCGACCTCAAAGGGCACGCCGGAGAACGTCTCACCCACGTCGAAGGCTTCGCCGGCGCGGTTGAAGTTGCGGTGATCGGAGGCGTCGAACGTCGTGTTCTCGTCATAGCGGCCCGACAGCAGCCCCGAGGCGAGCGGCACCCGCGCGATGATCCCCACCCCCGCCTCGCGTGCCGCCGGCAGAACCTCCTCCAGCGGCTTGAGGCGAAAGCAGTTGAGAATGATCTGCACGGTGGCGACGTGGGGGCGGGCAATCGCCGCCAGCGCCTGCGCGGAGGTCTCGACCGACACGCCGTAGCCGGCGATCCGGCCGCCGCTCACCATCTCATCGAGCGCGTCGAATACCCCGTCGTCTCCAAACACTCCGTCGGGGGGGCAGTGCAGCTGGACGAGGTCGAGCGTCTCCACGTCCAGGTTCGCGCGTGAGCGGTCGTTCCAGGCCAGGAAGTTGTCGCGGTTGTAGTTGATCGGCTCCTGCGCCACGCGGCGGCCCATCTTGGTGGCGACGAACACGTCGGGATGGCGCTCGCGCAGGCGACCGCAGAACGTCTCCGAGCGGCCGTCGCCGTACACGTCCGCGGTGTCGAAGAAGGTGACGCCGGCGTCGAAGGCGGTCTCGAGCACGCTGTCGGCCGCATCCTCGCTCACGTCGCCCCAGTCGGCGCCGAGCTGCCACGTGCCCAGGCCGATGACGCTGACGCTGCGCTCCAGCCGCCTGATCTCTCGCGTCTCCACGCATGCATCCTTTCATGTCGGCGCCAGACACCGCTTTGCGGGCACAATGCATGGCATGAGCGAAGCGGGGATGCAGGCGGCCGTGGCCAAGATGGACGCCGCCGGAGCCCACCCGGAGGCCATCCGGGCGTTCGAGCGTGCCTATCAGCGGCTCGAGTCGGGAGAGACCGCGATGCTGCCCAGCGCCGAGCTTGAGCCGGCCGGCGACGTGCCGGCGCTCGAGGACCTGCCCGAGGCCGACCCCGCGCGTGCGCTGTCGCAGGTGGTGGTGATCAAGCTCAATGGGGGCCTGGCCACGACGATGGGGCTCCAGCAGCCCAAGTCGCTCATGGAGGCCCGCGACGGCAAGTCATTTCTGCAGATCATCATCGGCCAGACGCTGGCCCTGCGCCGCCGTCACGATGTCGAGCTCCCGCTGGTGCTGATGGACTCCGGCAGCACCCGGGAGCCGACGCTCGAAGAGCTGGGGCGCCACCCGGAACTGCCCCGCGACGGGATCGAGCCGGACTTCATGCAGTCGGTCATCCCCAAGCTCGACGCTGAGACGCTCGAGCCGGTGAGCTGGCCACAGTCACCGGCACTGGAGTGGAATCCCCCTGGACACGGCGACGTGTACGGGGCGCTGCGGCGGTCGGGCATGCTGCGCTCGCTGCGCGAGCGCGGGTTTCGCTACGCGATGATCTCCAACGCCGACAACCTCGGGTCCAGCGTCGATGCCCGGATCGCCGCCCACGTCGCCGACAACGAGATCCCCTTTCTGATGGAGGTCGTCCAGGGCACCGAGGCCGATCGCAAGGGCGGCCACGTCGCGCGGCGCGTCGACGACGGCCGGCTCGTCCTGCGCGAGACCGCCCAGACCCCGGACGAGGACCAGGAGTCCTTCCGCGACTACCGCAAGTGGCGCTGGTACAACACCAACACGCTGTGGGTGGACCTCGAGATACTGGACGACCGGCTCGAGCAATCGGACGGGGCGCTCGACCTGCCGCTCATCATCAACCGTAAGACCGTCGACCCACGCGACGCGGAGTCGACGCCGGTCATCCAGCTCGAAAGCGCGATGGGTGCGGCGATCGGCAGCTTTCCCGACGCGGCGCTGCTGCATGTGCCACGCACCCGGTTCGCGCCGGTGAAGACCACCGACGACCTGCTCGTCCTGCGTTCCGACGTCTACGAGGTCGGCGAGGACCTCCGGGTCGAGCCGGTGCCCGATCGGGCCGACAACCTCCCCTTCGTCGAGCTCGACAAGCGCTACTACCGGCTCATCGACGCCTTTGAGCAGCGGTTCCCCTCCGGCGCGCCGTCGCTGCGCGAGGCCGAGCGGCTGGTGGTGAACGGCGACGTCACCTTCGGCGCCGGGGTCCGCGTCCGCGGCGCCGTCGAGCTGGACGCCGAATCGCCCACCACCATCGACCCCGGCACCGTCCTGGAGCAATGAGCCCGCCCCCGCCCCCGGGCCCGGCGACGGTCGAGGGTGGCGCCGTCGAGCCGCCTCCGGCCGGGATCATCACGATCGTGCTCGCCGACGACCATGAGGTCGTCCGGGCCGGCCTGCGGATGCTGCTCGATGCCGAGCCTGGCTTCACCGTGGTCTCCGAAGCCGGCAATGTCGCGCTGACCGAGCGCCGAGTCGCAGCCCATCGTCCCCGCGTCCTGATCCTCGATGTCAACATGCCCGATGGGTCGAGCCTGCCCGCGATCCCGCGGCTGCGCGCCTCCTCCCCGCAGACGATGATCGTGATGCTCACGATGCAGAGCGACGCTGAGCTCGCGCGGGAGGCGCTGCGAGCCGGGGCCACCGGCTTCGTGCTCAAGGAGTCCGCCAAGGAGGAGCTCATCCACGCGGTCCGTCTGGCCGCCGAGGGTCGCACCTACCTCAACCCCGAGCTCGGCGCCAGGCTCGCCTCTGAGGGGCCCGCGCCGGGCGGCGCGCCGGACGACCTCAGCGCCCGCGAGATCGAGGTGCTGCGCCTGATCGCCCTGGGCCACACCAACGGCGAGATCGCTGCCCAGCTCTTTCTCTCGGTGCGCACCGTCGAGTCCCACCGCGCCCACATCCAGCAGAAGACCCAGCGATCGTCGCGCGCCGAGCTCGTCTCGTACGCCCGCGACAACGGGTTGCTGTAGAGATGCTCTAGGGCCGGCCGCGACCGCCGGCGCCGGCGATCTCGTCACGCGTGGCGGGCAGCGACGCCGATGCCGGGACCGGCTCGACGAGCGGGGTGGAGGTGCCGCGCCGGGCGGCGGTGATGGCCGCGGACGTGACCGTCGCCGTGTCGTGGCCTTGGGCCGCGCTCCATCGCACGCGCGCGATGCGGTAGTGCAGCAGCGCGGTCCAGGTGGCGGGTCCGATGATGCCGTCGGGGCTGAGCCCGTGGGCGGTCTGGAATGCCTCGACGTCGAGCAGGGTGTGGTAGCCGTACTCGCCCGAGACCTGGATCGGGTAGCCCGCGGAGACGAGGTGCTCCTGGACCCAGACGACGAGGTCGCCGGACTCGTTGGGGTTGACATCGGCCAGAGTCGTGTAGGGGACGTAGCCGGGCAGGGTGCCCGCGGGGCGCGACACGGCGGTCCACATGGACGCGCCGGCCTCCTGCCAGTCCCACCAGCTGATCCCGCCGGCGCCGTATGCCCGGGCGAGCTGGCGGAAGCGCACCACCTGGTGCGCGGGCGGACGGCCGTAGACCTGCCCCAGTGGGTAGATCGGGCGCTGGTAGATCAGGTTGTAGGCGTAGGTGTGGCCGAAGACGTCGTCGGTCGTGGTCCCGATGTCGCGCCAGTACATCTGCGGGGCGTTGTACTGAGCGCCGCCGGGACCCAGGAAGACCGAGTACGGGAACGCCGGGTGGTAGTCGACGTAGGGGAAGCCGGCCAGGACGAGGGGGTAGCCGTAGCCGATGAGCGACCGCAGGCGCTGGATGTAGAGCTGGGCGGAGACGTACTTGCCCTCGTACTCGGACTCCGCGTCGATGATCAGGCAGTCGGCGCGGTCGTGGACGGCCGCGGCCCCCCTGTAGGCCTCGGTGACCGGGGCGCTGCCGTAGACGTACTGCCAGGCGCACACCTTGATCCCGTGGGCGTGCAGCGCTGACACGAGCTGCGGGTCGAACTGCGACCACATGTCCGT
>JBAQGP010000015.1:0-1578 GCA_049287845.1 Solirubrobacteraceae bacterium
AGACCCAGGCGCCACCGCTGCGGGCCCGGCTGCGGACGTGGGGGTTCATCGCCGGCGCCCGGCGCTACTTCCAGGGCGAGTCGCACACGCTCCAGCTCGTGGACTCCCGCACCCTGCGCTTCCGCGGCGCGGCGGGTGCGGCCGCGTTCGTCGGGTTCCTGCGCACCCATCTGAACTCCTACGTGGGGTCCTTTGCCCGCATGCGCCGCCTCACCGCCCAGGGCCGTGCAGGCTTTCTCGCGGTGGGTCAGGAGTGCCAGTGCCATCTCGCCAACCCCACGTATCTGGCGGCGGTGGCCGCACGCGGGACGGTGACGTGGCTTGAGATCAACGGGCCGGGGGCGACCCCGAGGCGGCTCGTCACGCTCCTGGCGCGGGCGCCGTGACGGCTCAGCCGGCCACGATGGCCGCGAGCTGTGCGCCGACCCGGTCCATCAGCTCTTCCTCGCCGGTCGTCACCCGCACGTAACCGGGCAGCCCGAACTCTGACCCGGCCCGGACGAGGATCCCGTCGCGGGCGAGCGTGTCGGAGACGCGCAGATCGTCGTCGCCGAGCTTCAGAAGAACGAAATTGGCATCGGAGTCCAGTGCCCGGATCGGGGTCCGTTGCAGCGGAGCGCTCAGCCGCGCACGGGCCCGGCGGACCTGCTCGCGCCGTCCCGGGAGCAGCTCCGTGCGGCGCAGGCTGGCCACCCCGGCCGCCAGCGCGGCCCGGTTGACGTTGAAGGGCTCCTGGACGGCGTCGATGTGGGTGGCCAGCCCCGCGTCGACGAGGAGGTAGCCGAGCCGGAGCCCGGCAAGGCCGAAGATCTTGGAGAACGTGCGCAGCACGATGACGGGCCGGCCGTCCCGGATGTCGCCGAGGCGGTCGATCCGCTCGCCGGGTTCGATGTAGTCACGGTAGGCCTCGTCGGCGACGGCCAGGCAGCCTGGGGGCAGCGCGTCCAGGAAGGCCGCCCAGTCGGCGGAGCTCAGCCGCAGGCCGGTGGGGTTGTTGGGATCGCAGATCCAAACGAGCTTGGCCCGGTGCTCGGTGGCGGCGGCCGCCACCGCCTCGAGGTCGAGGGCCAGCGACGGCGCGTTGTCCACGCGCACCACCCTGGCGCCGGCCACCGCGCACGCCTGGGCGTACAGGCCGTAGGTGGGGCGCGGCACGACGACGGTGTCACCCGCCTCGACGAACGTCGCCACCACGGCCAGCGTCAGCGCCTGGATGCCGTGCCCGGGGATGACACCGACCCCGCCCAGGTCCGCGCCGCTCCAGCGCGCGATCGCGAGACGCAGCTCCTCATAGGCCTCCTCCGGGTAGGCCCACACGGTGTGGAGCTCCGCGGCGACGTCGTCGAGCACGCCGGGCAGCGGGCCGAACAGGTTCTCGTTCCAGTTGAGGCGGATGAGGTCCTCGCGCCCCAGCCGCGCCTTGACCTCGGCGGCGCTGGCTCCCGGGACGTAGGGGCCGACACCCGCGACCGACCGGCGCAGGACTGACGTCGCGGTCATGGCGTCGGCTGGGCGGCCGCGATGAGCTGGCGCAGCACGACCACGGCCGGCCCGGGACGGTCGAGCGCCCATCGCAGC
>JBAQGP010000016.1:0-6577 GCA_049287845.1 Solirubrobacteraceae bacterium
CTCTTGCTGCTCGTCCTTAACGCAAGCTGGCCCCGTCACGGTCGAGGCTAATGCTCTGCCTCGACGAGCAGCGGCCCACCTCGACCTCACACCCGCCAAGGTTGTGATCGCCTCACGTGGTCGAGCAGTTGCTTGGCGCTGTCGCGCCTTTGAATCGGCTCTCGGTCCAGTTGAGCAGGTAGGGAATGAGCGGCGAGTTCGGCTCGACGAGTTGGACGTGGTCGAGGCCGGGGTAGGTGCGGTACTCGAGCTGCTGACCGGCCTGGCAGAGCCTGTGCGCGAAGGCGTTCTGAACGGGCGGGAGGACGAGCGAGTCGGCTTCTCCCTGCGCGATTAGGGTCGGGGTCTTCGTTACCCGCGCGGGCACGTTCTGGGCCAGCCGGGCACCGAGTGGGCCTGTGCTCACATGCCGGCTGAAGATCTGCTCGCCGGTGAGCACGGCGGGCAGGGACAGCAGGGTCGCGGGTTCGTTCAGGCAGCGTCCGACGACGCTGCGCACGACCGGCCGCGCGCTTGCGCGAACGTAGTGGTTGAAGGCGACGTCGGGGTAAGCGTTGCTGTATCCGGCGAGCACTAGGCTTGCGAACAGCATTCCGAACTTGCTTGTCTCCAGGCTCTCGGCGAGCGAGACCGTGTCGGAGGCGGGAGCGAGGGCGGCGACGCCGCTGAGTGGCACGTCTGGCGCGTAGCTCGGCGCCTCGATCCCGGTCCACAGCGCGGCGCCGCCCCCTTGCGAGTGACCCCATACGACGGTTTGGTTGCTGAGCTTGATCGAGGTGATCTGCCGCGCCGCGCGCACAGCGTCCAGTGCGGATCGAGCCTCCGGGACGCCGACGAGGTAGGGGTGCGGGGGCGATGCGCCAAGGCCGATGTAGTCGGGGGCGACGAGCACCCAGCCGTGAGCGAGGACCTGGTCTTGGACGAACAGCGCGCCGGCGGTGAACGGGTCCTTGAGGATCGACGGGGCGCATTTCCGGGCCACGCCGGTCGTCCCATGCTCCCAGAGCAGCACCGGCCGCGGCCCGGACAGGGCTGTTGAGGAGACGATTACGAGAGCGCTCGCCGGAGTGATCCGGCCCTTCAGCCCCGTGGTGGTGTAAAGGATGCGCAGCGCCCGCGACCCGCCGGGCATGCCTTGCGTGGTCGTCTGTTGGCGCAGGAGGACGCCGGGTTTGTCGGGCAGGCTGCCCGACCATGTGTAGAAGGACGGGACCGTGGGCGAGCCCTTGTGGACGAGGGCGCTAACGAGGACGAGCAGGAGGGCGAACAGGACCGCCGTGGTCGCGCGGACGCCACGCAGCCAGATCCGCGCTCGGCCGAGGCCCGTGTCCTGTTTCGGCCTGGGGACCCTGAGCGCTCGGAGGATCTGGCGGGCGCCATAGATGATCGCAACCGGCCCGACGAGCAGGGCGATGACAAGGATTGTGACGTCGGACCAAGCGAGCGCGAGGATGCCGAAGACCACGCCCGCGAGCCCACCGACCAGCGATGAGTAGCGCTCATCAATGTCACCGCGCCAGCCGGCGGCCAGCCGCGCCGCGCCGCTGAGGAGCATCCCGATCCCGACGACGATCGCGACAGCCCGAACAGTCAGGCCAGGCACGAGCGCCGCAACCAGCCCAGTGAGCACCAGCAGGCCGCCGATGATCGGCGCGTGTGGTGCCGCCGCGACATCGCGGCTGCTGAGGAGCTCGCCGATGCCGGTCACGATCAGGCTGCCGGCGACGTAGAGCGTCAGCGCATCAAGCGAGGTGAACGGACGTAGCGTGAGCGCGATGCCGACGAGGATCGCCGTGACGCCGAGAGCGACCGAAAGCGCCCGCAATCGAGCACCACCGTCCCCGGTCCGAGTGCTCATGCCGCTCATCCTAAACACGCGACCGCCGAGCAGGCCGGGCGGATAGCCCGAGATCGAGAAGGGTCGGGTTGCCCGCAGGGCGGCCATCATTCAGAGGACCGGTCGGTGGCCTCGAGCGGCCGCGTAGCGTCCCCGCCCAACGCCCGCGAGGCGGTAGCGCCCGCTAGCCTCGTTTCCGAGATCCCAAGCGGCTCGAGGCGTTCGGTCACCGTTCCCTTGCGGACACTCGCAAAGCGTGCGGTGGTGGATGGTTCTGCGAGATGGTCGCCCCGAGCGCGGGACGCTTGCGTTTCGCGCGAGGCGTGGCCACTGTGGTCGACCTTTGAGGCGGGTCTCGAGCACCCGTGCTTACGCACCGCCCCCGTTGCGGCCGACCAGGGCTCGGGCGCTCCTCGTGGCGAACAGGAGGGCGGATCGGGCCTACTGGAGCGCGCCCTGGGTTCGCTCCTGCGCGGGCATCACGACGATCGGAGCGGCGTGGCTCTCTGTGCGGGGGAGCAGCAGCGAGCGCGTGCGATCTCGACGCCTGCGTCGGTGACTGCTCGCGCATGCGTCGGTAGTGGCCGCAGCGGGGGCCGCGTGCGAGCTCTCCGCGCGTTGCGGGGCAGTTGCCAACACCGCCGAATATGCACGACGAGCAGGAGCAGGGCCGCGCCCGCGCCTCCCGTCATGGTCAGCGCGACGGTCGGCATCGCGGACCGGGGCGAGGATGCCGGGAGCGCCCGATCCGAGCGCGATGGTCGGGTAGCGGTCGGCCGCTACCTTGGGCAGGTCGATTGGACCTAAGCCTTCACCCGCGGCGGGCGAGGACCTTGACCACCGGATGCGTTTTCGACTGCCCGGTGAGCAGGCTTGATGGCCGCCCATCGAGATAGGTTTCGAAGAAAGCGTCGAGGTATGCGCTTTCGGCGCCGACCGCTGCCGCCGCGTTCACCGAGCCCGGCCCGAGCCCGGCGGCCAATCTCGGCGCGACCTGCCGCACGAGAACCGATAGCCAGACGCCGTCGGTGAACGCATCGTGTCGGCTCCCGTCGAGCTGGAGCACGAGATACGCCCCCGTCAATCGACGCACGAAGGGCCGGAAGTACGCAAACGCGCGGGGGTCGAGCATGATCATGAACGGTCGCGAGAGTCCGCTGCCGAGCACTGGGTCGTGGATCGCCCCGTCGAGGTCGGCGCCAGCACGAATCTTGGGGTCCGTCTTCATCGCGTTAGCCGCGGTCGAGCCGCCCAGCGAGAACCCGAACGCCCCGACCCGCGCGAGATCGAGCGCGCCGTGCAGCGCCGGATTTCCGTGATCCAGCTTTGACAGTTCGGCGACGACGAACTGCAAATCCTCGACCCGGCGAAGCCCCAGCGCCGATGTGAACCCGTACGGACTGTTCGACGTGTACGGCACGCTCCACGGAACGATCCGCCCATCCGGGAATTGCACCCACTGTGCCTCGTGAGTGTGGTCGATCGCGACCACCACGAACCCGTCGCTTGCAAGGTTCTCCTCCAGCGCCGTGTCATCCGAGCGCATATCACCGAGTCCAGGCGAGTACACGAGCACGGGGTGATGCCCCGGGGCGATCGGAACGTCGGCGTACGCACGGGTCCGCAACCGCTCGATGAGATGGTGTGGGATCCGGTAGTAGCGGTCGAGCAGCTGTGCGACTTGCACGGGCATGTACGGAGCAACCGCCTGCCCCCGAGTCGACTGAGCCGGGTACCAGAACTGAACCATCAGCTCTCGCGCGCCCGACGGCGACAACGGGTCCCGCCTCGAGCGATCGACGAGGCGCAGCGAGATCGTGCCGACCGGAAACCGACCGGTTAGAGGCGGTGTCTGCAATGACATCGTCCGCGCTGCGGGCAGCGCGGCGCCCGCACGTGTCGAAGGGGCAGGGCCCGTCGCCCTTGGAGCAGGCCTGCTCGCGGTCAACCAGGTCCCGACCGTCGCTGCGGCCAGCAACCCAGCCACCAGCAACCCCGCGAACATTCTCGAGAACCTGAAGTTGAGCAATGCGTAAGCGAACATGGCAAGTCTCTCGTCTGAGCGTCAGTCGATGCGGAGGAGTGAAAGCGCGGCCCCCGCAATGGGCCCGCACCGGCGGACGCCGACCGGGGCGCGGCACTGTTACCGCCGCGCCCCGACCATCCCTAGTAGCCCCCGGGCTGGGGCGCGTCGCTGGGGTTGGTATCGATACGAGCGCTCGGATGCTGCGCGATGACGCTCAGCAGCTTCTGATTCGCCGACGTCATCGGCAGGTATTCGTAAATGACGACCCGAAGGCGCCCGACCTGTGGGACATCGACGTAGCGCAGCGCGTAGGTGCCCGTGTCGAAGTAGCCGACCGTCCGGTCTGGCATGTCGACCTCGTAGAGCGAAGCGCCGTCGATGACGACCGTGCCGTTGACGTGCGCCTGCCCGCTCGCAAGCTCCTGGCGAATCTTTGCGACCGGGTCGGCAAACGGCCTCTGGGATGCCGGGTTTGGGTGCTCGTAGATCGTGTTCGTTGCAGGGTCGTAGTCGGATTCGGTCGTACCGCTGATCGAGAACTCCTCGTGATCCTTGATGGCCCGGCCGACGTACGGTGGGGCGGTCTGCCGCCAGACCTCGTTCACAAACGTCACGCCGCTGTGCACGCCGGTCATCTCCGCGTGCAGGATGTCCCCGGCGGGCGGTGTGACCGCGGTGAGCGCGTGGTGGATGATCGCCGCGTCGGCCGCGGTCGGCCCGCCTGATCCGTTCGTGCCGACGACCAGCACGAGCACGGCTGCGGCCACGGCCGCGGCCGCAGCGCTGACCGCGCTCGCTCTGAACGCCATTCGCCTCGACACGCGCCGGCGTCGGGGTGGGCGTGGGCGCAGCCGCCCGTCGAGTTGCGCGCGAATGGCGAGCCGGATTTGCTCGTCGTCCTCCCGCGGTTCGGCGAGCTGCCTCAGATCGCGCTCGAGCAGCTCCAGGTCCAGGTCGTCATGAATTGTCATGGGGATACCTCCGTCGCATTTCTTCAAGAGTCCGGTGCATGCGGACGCGTACGGTCGCGGGGGCGCTGTCGAGGATCGCGCCGATCTCGTCGAAGGTCAGCCCGGCGCCGTAGCGCAACGCCAGCAGGTCCTGCTGCTCCGGTCGCAGGATCCTTACCACCGCGCGCAGCTCATCGGCCCGCTCCTTCTCCAGCAGGCGCTCCTCTGGGCTCGGCTCGGTCGCCGCTCGCTCGATCACGAACGGCTCCGCGACCCGCCGCCGCTGCACGTCGAACACGGCGTTACGGGCGATTTGAAACAGCCAGCCGGCGAAGCTGCCGTCGCCGCGGAAGCGGCCGAGCTGCTCAAGCGCGGTCGTGAACACCTGGCTCGTTACGTCCTCGCATGTGGCCGGGTCCCTGACCCGCACGCGCACGTAGCCGAGCACCCGATCGAAGTAGCGGTCATACAGAGCCAGGAACTCACGCGGCTGCGCGCGTGCCGCCGCAACGAGCTCGGCGTCCAGATCGACCACCCGGTCCCGTATCGGACGCCCATCGGCGAGCGCGTTCACCGCCATGACAGCCTCATCCCCGCACCGTCCTTTCTGGGTTCATATTGGCCCAGGGACGGAGGCAGGCGGATTTCGTTACATGTCGGGGCGAATACTTCGGGGGCGAGTTGAGCGACGTCCGGCATCCAACCAGACCGGCGGCACAGCCGGCCGCACGGCCCGGTCGCAACTTTTTCGATCGCAACATTCCCAACGCGATTCCGACCATCGACGTGACCGCTCGAAGCGAAACGGCAATCGTGCCCTCGTGACTGCAAGGGGCGTGAGGCAGCCACGTTGGCCGTCCGCCAAACCTAATCCGCCGGCCCTGCTTCCGGTCCCCGAGGTGCATCTCGAGCCCTCGCTGGCGGGCCTCCTTTGCGCGGAACGCAGGGCGCGCTCGTCGGCTCGGATCGCCGCCACGACGTTGGTGGTGACATACGCACTGCCAGGGCAGCGGCCGATCGATCAGGCGACGGACTGCGCGATCGGAACCGCGTGATCGCAGGCGTCCGCTCAGCGTTGGCCTGTGAGACGACTAGGTCCAGGCGACACGCCGCCTCGGTAACCGGCTGAACGCGTGCGATGGTCGATGGGCGATGAGACAGCGGGATTGCGCAAATCGCTTTCCAGCGGGCGCTGGGGGAAGCCTGGGGTCTGCTCAGTCCCCAAAATCGAGCTCGCGGACCCTCTCGAGCGGCACACAACCAACGAGCCGCACTTCACCCGTTGACCTCCCATCCGGGTCCGAGAAACCCGACGGCCAGGCCCGCTTCTTGGTCTCAAACCGCACCCGGTGCGGATCAGCCCCGAGCGCACGCAGGATCTCGCAGGCACCGCCCTCGCCGCGACGCACGATCACAATCAGCATGTGCTCGGTACTCGGCGCGCCCATGCCGATCCGATTCGCAGACCTCAGCGCCGTCTTGGCCTCCGCCGAGAACAGCAGTCGCCCCGGCAGGGGCGAACCGAGGGCGACGCCAAGCCGCTCTCGAACCAGGGCACGGACCGGCTCGACCGTAAGCCCGAAGTCCGCGAACACACCACCCGGGATCCCGGCCTGATCCGAGAACAACCCGAGGAGCAGGTGCTCGACCTCGACAGACTGGTGCCCCATCCCCCGCGCCTCGTCCTGCGCGCGCCCAATCGCCTCGCGCGCTCGCTCGGTGAACATCTCAAACAGACCCTGAGTATCGCAGCCGATCGCCGAC
>JBAQGP010000017.1:0-2412 GCA_049287845.1 Solirubrobacteraceae bacterium
CCTTGAGCATGGGCCTCTGGCGCGCAGCGCCCCCACCCCCTACACGACGCCGGCGGGCTCAGGCAGCGGCGAGTAGAACGAGGCGTCGCCCTTGCGGACGACGCTCGTCTCGCCGTCGACGCCGACCGGGATGTCACCGGCGAGCGTGATCCGGTGCAGCAGTCGCGGCTGGCCGTCGTAATCATCGATTGCGTAGTGCTGTGTCGAGCGGTTGTCCCAGATGGCGAGGTCGCCCGGCGACCAGTTCCAGCGCACGGTGTTCTCCAGCCTCGTGACGTGGCGCTGCAGGAGCTCGAAGAGGTCGTTGGAGTCGCTGGTCGACAGCCCGACGAAGCGCTTGATGAAGTGCCCGAGGACGAGCGCGCGCTCCCCCGTCTCTGGATGGATGCGCACCACCGGGTGCTCGGTCTCGAACTCCATCTGCGAGAACTCCTCGCGGTAGGCCTCCTCCTTGACATCGACGCCGCCAATCCGCCGCGCGTCGGGCTCGCGGATGTAGTCATAGAGGTTGGAGTGCACCCCCCACAGCCGGTCGGCGAGCGCCTGCAGGGCCGCGGGCAGCTTCTCGTAGGCGCGCACGGTGTTGGCCCACACCGTGTTGCCGCCGTAGGGCGGCAGCGTGATCGCGCGCAGGATGCTGATCGCCGGCACGCGGTCGACGAACGTGACGTCCGTGTGCCAGCTGTTGGCGCGGCTGCGTTCCGAGTCGATCGGGAGCACGCCCACCCCGTCGCCGGCCACCGTGGGGTGCGGCTTGGTGATCGTGCCCAGCAGCTCGGCGAACGCCCGCTGGTCGTCGTCGTCGGCGTGATCCTGGCCGCGCAGGAACACGACGCGATTGGCCAGCAGGGCGCCGCGCAGCTCTGCCACCAGCTCCGGCGCGAGGTCGCCCCCGATGCGGACGCCGTCGACGACGGCGCCCAGGTTGGCGCCCACCTTCCGGACGTCGATGTGCTCGTAGGTGCTCATTGAACTGTTCTCCCTTCCTAACCGACGGTGTCGTTGAACGCGTCCGACGTGTACGTCTCAAACGTGTAGCTCTTGGGAATCAGTGCGGCCTTGGAGAAGGCGTCGACGAGCGACTGCTCGGGGGTGAACGTCGTCTTGGCGTTGACCGGTACGGGCGTCGTGGTGTCGTCCTTGGCCGCGGTGAGCATCACGCTCTGCGGCAGGCCCGTGGCCTGGGCCCAGGTCGCCGCCCACGCTGCCGGGTGCGTGTCTGTCCAGCGGTAGGCCTGGTTGAGCGTCTTCAGGTACTCGCGAATCTCCTTGGCCTTGGTCGGGTCCTTGATCGAGGACTTGGCGGCGACTTCATAGGCGAAGTTCGAGCCGTAGCCGGTGCCGTCGACAAGGATCCGGGCGTGGTCCTGGGCGACCGCCTGCTCGACGAACGGCGACCACACGTCCCAGGCGTCGACGCTGCCCGACGACAGCGCGGCCACCGCCTGGGCAGGCTGCAGGTACTCGAGCGTCACATCGTGGACCGACAGGCCCGCCCGGTTGAGCACAGTCAGCAGGTGGTAGTCGGCGGAGCTGCCCTGGGCGACCGCGATCTTCTTGCCCTTGAGCTGTTTGATCGAGGTGATCGTCGAGCCCTTGGGCACGAGCAGGCCGGCGCTGCGCGGGTTGTTCGCCCGCGCGCCGACGACCGAGATCTGCGAGCCGCCGGCGGCCGCGAACACGGGCGGAGCGTCACCGACGCCACCGACGTCCAGCGAGCCCGAGCCCATCGCCTGCAGCATCGGCGGGCCGGAGGTGAAGTCGGCGAAGCTGACCTTGAACGGCAGCTTGTGCAGCAGCCCGGCGGCGCTCAGCAGAGCCTGGGCGCCGGTTCCCGCCTGGTCGCCGACGCGCAGCGTCGCCCCTTTAAACGAGCTGTTGACAACGCTGACCTTGGCCGGGCCCGAGCTCGCAGGCGCGCTGGAGCTGCTGGAGCTGGAGGACTTCGATCCGCCCGAGCCCGAACCGGAGCCCGACACCGAGCTCGATCCGCAGGCGGCCAGTAGCGCAGCGGCGGCCAGTACGGAGAGGGCGATCGGTGAGCGGCGTCGTCGTTGTGTCGATCCGTCAATGTTCATTGTTGCCTTTCGTGTCCACGCCCAACTCGACGAGCAGGCGGTTGCGCAGAGAGATGAGGTCGGGGTGCTCGCGTTCGCGGGGGCGCTCCAGGGAGACCGGCGCCTGATGGGTGATGCGACCGTCGCCGAGCACGAGCACCCGGTCGGCGAGGGCGAGTGCCTCGTCGACGTCGTGGGTGACGAGCAAGACCGCCGGGCGATGGCGCTCCCACAGCCCCAGCACCAGGCGATGCATCGAGATCCGCGTCAGCGCGTCGAGCGCGCCGAAGGGCTCGTCGAGCAGCATCAGGTCGGGCTCGCGGACGAGCGCGCGGGCCAGCGACACGCGCTGGGC
>JBAQGP010000018.1:0-1583 GCA_049287845.1 Solirubrobacteraceae bacterium
ACATCCACCAGACCTACGACCTCACGCCGGTGGACGCCTACCTCCTCTGCAGCCTGGCGGTCGACCTCAAGATCTCCGAGATCGTCGACGCCGGTCAGTACATCGTCAGCGCGCTACTGCCCGAGGCCATCTTCACTGGCTGACGGCGCGTGAAGGCCGTCGTCGAGCGCAGCGACCCCGCGGCTGCGCAGGAGCGCCATCAGCACCGGCGGCCACTGCCGCAGCCGCCGCAGCTGGGACGTGGCCGGCGTGATCATGAACCGCGAGAGCCGCCCCTCCGGCTGGACAAGCTCGGTGTCAGGGGTGAGCTGGGCGCCATAGCGGCTGACCAGCTCCGCCCCACGGCCACGCTTGCCCCACTGGGGCAGCGGACCGACGAGATAGCGCACGGTGCCGTCCGGGGCGTGCAGCTCGACCTGAGTGGGGCTGACGATGTCGGCGCGCAGCGCGGACCCGTCGGCTTCGAGCAGCGTCTCGCCGTCGGCGTCCATCAGACGCACGCGCGAGCCTTCCAGGACGAGCGCCGCGAACTGGCGGGTCGGCGAGCGGCGGCGGTGTGACCATGCCACGAGCACGGCATGGTCGTTGGCGCCTACGGACGCGCCACCGCTTGGATCCTCCTCCACACCCGTGATCATATTCCCGACCTGCCCGGGCCGGCCGGGGCCCGAGGTCTACACTGGCGACATGCGGACTCCCGCTCAACGAGTACAGCGCGTCACCGGCCGCTGAGGACCCGCGCGAGGCGCGGGCGGGCCGGTGGCACCCGCCGTCGCCCTTCGACGTTGTTCTCAAGGAGTCCCATGTCGTATCCAACTCAGGCACCCACAGACACCGGCCACCTCCGCGGCGCCACGAGCTCGCCGGTCCGCGACATCCTCGCGCTCACCGAGCGTCCCGGCGTCGTCTCGTTCGCCGGGGGCCTGCCCGCGCCGGACCTGTTTGATCGCGCCGGTCTCCAGGCGGCGTTCACCGCGGTCCTGTCCGAGGGCTCGGGTGCCCGCGCGTTGCAGTACTCCACCACCGAGGGCGATCCGCTGCTGCGCAGGCTGATCGCCGAGCGGCTGACCGAGCGCGGTCTGAAGACGGCCGCCGATGACCTGCTCATCACCAGCGGCTCCCAGCAGGCCCTCACCCTGGTGGCCGGGGTCCTGCTGCAGGCGGGCGACCGCGTGCTGGTCGAGGAGCCGTCCTACCTCGCCGCGCTTCAGTGCTTCGCCCTGGCCGGCGCCGAGGCCATCCCCGTTCCCTGCGATGACGACGGCCTGGACCCCGACGCCCTCGACGCGCTGATCGCCCAGCACCGGCCGACGCTCCTGTACACGGTGCCCACCTTCCACAATCCCACTGGACGGACGCTCTCGCTGGAGCGGCGTCTTGCTCTGGCCGAGGTGGCCGAGCGCACCGGACTATGGATCGTGGAGGACGATCCCTACGGCGAGCTTCGCTACAGCGGCGAGGCGCTCCCCGCGGTGGCATCGCTGCCGCCCGGCCACGGGCGGACGCTCGCCATCTCGACGCTGTCGAAGATCGCCGCTCCCGGTCTGCGCATCGGCTGGGTCCGGGCACCGCGAATGCTGCTG
>JBAQGP010000019.1:0-4966 GCA_049287845.1 Solirubrobacteraceae bacterium
CTTCTGCCGCAGCTGGCCCGGGCTGGTCGCCCCGGCTGATGAGGCGCCGACGATGGTGGCGGCGACGACCAGCCCGGCGAGCAGCGCGACGAGGCTGCCGCGTCCGCGCCGCGGCCGCCGCGGAGAGCGCGAGATGGATGAGGGTATGGGCCGCATGACGACGTCCGGCTGTACGGGGGCGCTGAACGTAACACGCGTGCGCGCGAGCGAGACGAGCGAGCCCGCGGGTGCAAGGAAACCTGCAGCGGCGCGTCAGTCGCGGATCCGCACCACGTGCAGGTGCCGGGGCGCCCCACCGGCGCGCAGGCGCATTCGGGGGCGATCACCGTCGATCCTTATCCTCGACCTCGGCCTGGGCATCCGGCCGCAGGGCCGCTAATGGCGGGAGCAGGATTCGAACCTGCGAAGGCTGAGCCGCGAGATTTACAGTCTCGTCCCTTTGACCGCTCGGGTATCCCGCCGGGGGCGCTGAGTCTAGCGAGGGGCAGGTGGACGAAGCGGTAGACCGGGCTCGATCTCGAAGCGTTCGTACTTGGGACCACCGAGCCGGAGTCCGCACGTACCTTCGACCTCGGAGGACGGGATGAACCAGCGCCGTCCGTCACCCACCAGCGCAAACAGGTAGTCGTATCCGGACGGATCGAGGTACTTGACCATCCCGTTCCAGCTCTGGTTGCCGCCGCGGGTGCATACCGTCAGGTCCCAACGCTTCGTACGGAACACGGTTGAGGTCTTGACCTGAACCCGCACGACCTGAAAGTCGACGAGGGTGATCAGGTCAACGTCGCGGCTATGCCCGACGGGCAGGAACACGGGCAGGTCGCGCGCGAGCAGCCACGAGATCGCCGACCGCTCGCCCTGGTCGCCCTGGCCTCTGGGATCTCTTCGCGGAGCTGTATCCATGACCGGAGAATACGCCCCCCTTCGGATAGAAAAGCCCTGCAAACTGTGACCTTTTGGTCACATTTCAGAGGCGCCCCGGCCGCCGGCCCCCCAGCCGCCGTCGGCACGCGCCCGCGAACAGCTACGACGCGTCGCGCAGCCGCTGCGCCTCGGGAAGCGCCTCGAGCTTCTTGAGCGTGTGGTTCTCGATCTGCCGGATCCGCTCGCGCGTCACGTTGAAGGCACGACCGACCTCCTCCAACGTGTACGGCCGCTCTCCGGTCAAGCCGAAGCGCATCTCGATCACCTCGCGCTCGCGCCCGGGCAACGCGGCCAGCGCGCGACGCAGGTTCTCGCGTCGCAGGTGCTCGGCGGCTTGCTCAAACGGCGACTCGGCGGTCTGGTCCTCCACGAAGTCGCCCAGCGCGGAGTCATCCTCCTCCCCCACCGGCTTCTCCAACGAGATCGGCTGTTGGGCCATGCGCAGGACGTCGCGCACCTCGCGCACGGTGATCTCGAGCTCGGCCGCGATCTCGTCGGGGGTCGGTTCGCGCCCGAGCTGCTGGATGAGCTGGCGCTCGACGTGGACCACCTTGTTGAGCTTCTCCACCATGTGGACGGGGATGCGGATCGTCCGGCCCTTGTCGGCGATGGCGCGCGTCACCGCCTGGCGGATCCACCACGTGGCGTAGGTGGAGAACTTGTAGCCGCGGCGGTAGTCGAACTTCTCCACCGCGCGGATCAGGCCCATCGACCCCTCCTGGATCAGGTCCAGGAAGGTCAGCCCGCGGCCCAGGTAGGACTTGGCGATCGAGACCACCAACCGCAGATTCGCCTCGATCATCTGCTGCTTGGCCGGCATGTCGCCGCGCTCGATGCGCCGCGCCAGCGTGACCTCCTGCTCGGCGGTGAGCAGGCTCACGCGCCCGATGGCGCGCAGGTAGAGCCGCAGCGAATCGAGCGACGGCTCCACGGTCAGATCGACCTCCACCTTCTTGCGGGACTCCCCGTCGCCCTCGGACCGGCGCTGGGCGCCGGCCTCCACCGTCTCGCCCTCGGACTTGGCGACGCGTCCGTCGGCGCCGACGACCACGATGCCCTGCTCGTCGAGGTAGGAGTGCAGCTCCTGGACCTGCTCCTTGGTGACCTCCACCTCCTCCAGGCAGGCTTCGATCTCCGCGAAGCTCAGAAAGCCCCGATCCTGACCGGCCGCGATCAGCGGCCGCAGTTCATCGAGCTCCACGATCGGAGTCTCGTCGCTCAAAAGAGCGATCTCGTCAACGCTCACAGCCCCTGAGCTCCCTTTTTCATTGCCTCGAGCCGCCCCGATAACGAGGCGAGCTCCCTCTCCACAATCCCTCAACTACCGGCCGATTGATACCACAAAGACGCCGATTTCCGAAACCGACGTTCAGGCCCGAGTGCCCGACCGCTCTACCCTTTGACGGGCGATGACCATACAACGCAGCACCGCCACCGAAATGATCGACGTTCAGTCGCAATCGCCGACATTGGCGCTGAGCCTCTCCCGGGTCGGGGTCAACAGCGTCGAGAAGGTGATCCGGCTGGGCCAGGGTGGGACCGAGCAGCTGTTCTCGGCGCGCTTCGAATGCGTGATCGAGCTGGGGTCCAATCAGAAGGGCGCGCACATGTCGCGCTTTGAGGAGGTCGTCAACGAGGCCATCGGCGAGGTGGTCCTCGGCGAGCAGACGTTCCGGGCCGAGACGCTGGCCGAGCACATCGCCCAGCTGGTGCGCGAGCGTCAGGGGGCGCGCCGGGCCGAGGTGACCGTGGAGGCGCGCTTCCCCGAGCACAAGCCGGCGCCCGTGTCTCACATTCCCACCCAAGAGATGTACACGCTGCACGGCGTCGCGGTGGCCACCGAGCTCGGTACCCGCCGGCTCACCGGCGTCACCGCCCAGGGCATGACCGCGTGCCCGTGCGCCCAGGGTCTCGTGGCGGCCAGCTCGCGCGAGCGCCTGACAGACGAGGGTTTCACCCCCGCGGAGATCGAGCGGATCCTCGAGGCGGTCCCCGTCGCCACGCACAACCAGCGCGGCCTGGGCACCCTCTACGTCGGCTGCCCCGAGGACTGCACCCAGGAGATCGACGCCGCGACGCTGGTGTCGATCGTGGAGCAGTCGATGTCGTCGGAGATCTACGAGCTGATGAAACGCTCGGACGAGGGTCACGTGGTGGAGAAGGCCCACCGCCGGCCGCGGTTCGTCGAGGACTGCGTGCGCGAGATGGTGGCCGGGCTCATCGACCAGTTCCCGGCGCTGGACGATGGTGCGTTCGTGCTGGCGCGCCAGGTCAACCTGGAGACCATCCATCAGCACAACGTCGTCGCCGAGCGCACCGGGACGATGCGCGAGATCCGCGAGGAGCTGCGCACCGGGGACACCGCCCCGCTGCACACCAGCCTCCAGGCCTGGCTGGCCCCCGCCTCGTAGGCGGGGCGGGCGGGGCGGGTTCCGCATGCAGGCGATCGTCCTCGAGCGTCCCGGTGAACCGCTCAAGCCGGTGACGCTCCCGGACCCCACCCCCGGTCCGGGACAGCTCCTGCTCGAGGTGGCGGCCTGCGCAGTCTGCCGCACCGACCTGCACCTGCGCGACGGCGAGATCGAGACCCCCAGGCTCCCCGTCGTGCTCGGCCACCAGATCGTCGGCCGCACCGAGGACGGCCGGCGCTACGGCGTCCCCTGGCTGGGCTACACCGACGGGACGTGTCACTACTGTCAGACCGGCCGCGAGAACCTGTGCACCAGCGCCCGCTTCACCGGGCGCGACATCGACGGCGGCTACGCCGAGCTGACCGTCGCCGACGCGCGCTTCTGCCTCCCGGTGCCCGACGAGCTGTCCGACGAGCAGCTCGCCCCGCTGCTGTGCGGCGGGCTCATCGGCTACCGCGCGCTGCGCATGGCCGGCGACGCCGAGCGCCTCGGCCTCTACGGCTTCGGCTCCGCGGCGCACCAGATCTGCCAGGTGGCGGTGCACCAGGGCCGGACGGTGTACGCGTTCACCCGCCCCGGCGACGCCCGCACGCAGGCGTTTGCCCGCTCCCTGGGCGCGGCGTGGGCCGGGGGCTCAGACGAGGCGCCGCCCGAGCCCATGGACGCGGCGATCATCTTCGCCTCGGCGGGCCCGCTCGTTCCCGCTGCCCTGGCCCGGCTCGCTCCCGGCGGGACGGTCGTCTGCGCCGGCATCCACATGTCCGACATCCCCTCCTTTGCCTACGAGGACCTGTGGCACGAGCGCTCGATCCGCTCGGTGGCCAACCTCACGCGAGAGGACGGTCACGAGTTCCTCGCCCTCGCCCGGGAGGTCCCGGTCCTCACCACGATCACCACCTACCCGCTGGCCGAGGCCGAGCAGGCGCTGGCCGACCTGCGCGCCGGTGCGTTTGAGGGCACTGCGGTGCTGTTGCCCCAAGCCGCCCGCTAGATTCCGAGCCATGCCCCTAGTCCCCATGGTCATCGAAAGAACGGCGCGCGGCGAGCGTGAGTTCGACATCTTCAGCCGGCTGCTCAACGAGCGCATCATCTTCATCGGCAGTCCGATCGACGACACCATCGCCAACCTCGTCGTCGCACAGCTCCTGCACCTGGAATCCCAGGACGCCGACAAGGACATCTCCATCTACATCAACTCGCCCGGCGGCTCGATCTACTCGGGCCTGGCGATCTACGACACGATGCAGTTCATCAAGCCCGACATCGCGACGATCTGCGTCGGGATCGCGATGTCGATGGGCTCGCTGCTGCTGACGGGTGGAGCCAAGGGCAAGCGCTTCTCGCTGCCCAACAGCCGGATTCTCATCCACCAGCCGTCGGCGGGCTTCGAGGGCCAGTCCACCGACATCGAGATCCACGCGCGAGAGATCCTCAACATCCGCAAGCGGACCGACGAGATCTACGCCCACCACACCGGGCAGCCCGAGGAGCAGGTCCACCGCGACATGGAGCGCGATCGCTTCTTCAAGCCCGATGAGGCCGTCGAGTACGGGCTGATCGACCGCGTGATCGAGCACCACTAGGCCACAGGCCGGCCGACGTCGGTCGGGCAGGGCTTCGGTCAGGCAGCT
>JBAQGP010000020.1:0-5624 GCA_049287845.1 Solirubrobacteraceae bacterium
CGGATGGAGGGAGAAGACATCGCGCCCGGATCCGGCGAACACGTCGAGGCCGGTCGCGCCGGAGCAATGCCCCACCGCGAGCCCGGACGCAACCGCGTCGGCGGCGACACGGATCTGGCCGTCGGGAACGCAGAGCAGGACGGCGTCGACCTGTCCCGGCGTGGCGTCGCGGCGCAGCGGGCCGTCCACCGCGACCCCGGCGGCGCGCAGCGCGCCCGCAAGGGCGTTGCCGAGACGACCGTCGCCGACGATCGCTACGCGCTCAGGCGTGGCCGGGGGAGGGGCAGACGAGGGCTGAGGAAGCCGTTCCAGTTCCCGCATGTGAGATACCGGTCGGAGATTGGGGAAAAAACGTTCGTGTCAATGGGTCTGGCCCTTGCCGGTGCCGGCCACGCGGCTCAGGATACCCCGTCTGATGGCCTCTCTAGCATGGACATCCGTGACGAGCCCCACAGAGCGGCGCGAGCAGCTCAAGGCGGTCTACGAGCAGGCGAGTACCTGCACACGCTGCCCGTTGCACCAGACCCGCACGACCGTCGTCTTCGGCTCCGGAAATGCGGACGCCGACCTCATGTTCGTGGGCGAGGCCCCTGGAGCCAACGAGGACAAACAGGGCCTGCCGTTCGTCGGCCAGGCGGGCAAGCTGCTCGGCAAGCTCCTCGCGGAGATCGGGCTGGACCGCAGCGAGGTGTTCATCTGCAACACCGTCAAGTGCCGGCCGCCCAACAACCGGGACCCGCATCCCAACGAGATCGAGTCCTGCAACGAGTACCTGCGCCGCCAGGTCGAGCTGATCCAGCCCACGGTGATCTGCACGCTGGGCAACTTCTCCACCAAGCTCCTGCGCAGCGACAACACCGGGATCTCCCGCCTCCACGGCCAGGCGGAAGTGCGCACGATCGGCGCCCGCGCCATCCGTCTGTACCCCCTGTATCACCCTGCGGCGGCGCTCTACACGCCTTCGACGCTTGAGGTTCTCCGGGCCGATTTCCACCGCATCCCGGACCTTCTGGCGCAGGGGGCGCCCGAGCAGCCCGAGTCTGTCGAGGAGGATGTCCCGGAGCCCGAGGTCGAGGCGCCCGAGGCTGCCGCCGACGTTGATGACCCGGAATCTGGTGTAGGCTCGCACGCCGAATCCGAGACGGTCCAGCTGGGCCTCTTCTAGCCTCCTGATCAGCCTGTTTTCGCCCGCTGAGGGGCGGCCGTCCACGGATTCTGGACGCATGCCGAGAAGGCCGATCAAGGTTCAAGCACAGGGGATCCAGGGTCGATACGACGGCGATGAGCCTCCGCCGTCACCCCAATCTCGTCGTCGCCGTGGTCTTTGCCGTGGCCACGCTTGCCTCGGTGGGCCCGCACCTCGTGATGCTGGGGTACGCGGTGGCGGGCGCCCAGCCGCCGGCCGCGCTGCTGTTCGTCTGCCCGCTGCATCGCCTCGACAGCGGTCATGCCCGCGGGTTCGTGCTGAAAGCGAAGCCCCTGACATGAGCGCGGTCCGGGGGCAGGAGAAGGTGGCGACCACGCACGGGTTGCGAGGAATCGTCGCGAGGCTGCGCGCCGTCCTGCCCCACGGCGGTTCGCTGCCCGACGAGGACTGGCGCGGGCGTCACGGCGTGATTGGCGCTCTGCTGGGACTGAACATCGTCGTCGTGGCCGTCTATGCGGTCGCCGCGCACGGCAGCGCCGCCGTCCGGTACGTCCCGGAGCTCATGGCGATGCTCGCCTTCGCGGCCCTGGCGGGATGGAGCGGCGCTTCGCGCAAGTGGCGCTCGGTGTCGGCGTCAATGGGCCTGTTGACAGGCTCGGCCGCCCTCGTGGACATCTCCGGTGGACTGATCGAGATGCATTTCAGCTTCTTCGTCGTGATCGTCGTCCTCACGCTCTACGAGGACTGGATCCCGTTCCTGGTGGCGGTCGCGTTCGTGCTCCTCCACCACGGGATCATGGGGACGATCGACCCCCGGGCGGTGTTCGACACGTCCGCCGCCAGACGGGATCCGTGGGCCTGGGCGGGGCTGCATGCCCTGTTCGTGGCGCTGGCCGGCGTCGCCGGCGTCACCGCGTGGGGCCTCAACGAGCGCGTCCGCGACCGCATGCGCGATGCCCAGCGCCAGCTCGAGCACCTCGGCCTCACCGATCCGCTCACCGGCCTGGGCAACCGCCGCCAGCTCATGGGCGACCTGGGGCGCGCGATCGGCGACGGCCGGCCGGCCGCGCTGGCGATCTTCGACCTCGACGGCTTCAAGGAGTACAACGACCGCTTCGGTCACCCGGCGGGCGACGCGCTGCTCGAGCGCCTCAGCGCGGCGTTGCAGCAGTCGGTGGCGGGGACGGGGAGCGCCTACCGCCTCGGCGGCGACGAGTTCTGCGTGCTCGCCGCCGGGGTGGGCCTCGACGCGCTGGAGCTGCTCCTGGAGGAATGGACCGGCTGCTTCACCGAGCGGGGCAAGGGCTTCTCCGTCACCGCCTCCAGCGGCGTCGCGCTCATCCCGGAGGAGGCCGCCGACCCCTCCGACGCCCTGCGCCTCTGCGACCGGCGCATGTACGCCCGCAAGCACAGCCGCCGCGCCACCCCCGCGGCGCAGACGCGGGATGTGCTCCTGGCCGCGCTCGCCGCCTACCAGCAGGACTCAGATGTGCGTGCGAGCGGCGTGGCGCCGGCGGCGGAGCGGGTGGGCGAGGAGCTCGGGATCACGGGAGTCTGGCTGCGGGACCTCGGGCACGCCGCCGACCTCCACGACATCGGCAAGGTCGCGGTGCCCGCTTCGATCCTCGGCAAGGCCGGCCCGCTCACCGACGACGAGTGGGAGTTGGTCGAGCGCCATCCCGTGATCGGAGAGCGGATCCTGGCGGCCGCCCCGGCACTGGCCAGCGCCGCCCGCATCGTCCGCGGCACCCATGAGCGCTATGACGGCACCGGCTATCCCGATCGTCTCGCGGGCGAGCAGATCCCGCTCGAGGCTCGCGTCATCTCCGTCTGCGACGCCTACCACGCCATGACGAGCGAACGCCCGTACCGCGGTGCCCTCGCCCATTCTGTGGCGATGGACGAGCTGCGGCGCGGCGCGGGCGGTCACTTTGACCCTGCGGTCGTCGAGGCGTTCGTGCGGGCGTTCGGGGATGTGCCTCCGGGCGACCGGTTGCTCGACGCGCTCGAGGGTGGCGACCCGACTGCCTCTGCCACCGCTGCGGCGCTCTGATCAGACCGGCTCGGGGACGCGCTCCTCGGCCAGCCGTTCAGGTCGACCGGGAGGCGACACCTGCGCGCGATCCGGTCGCAGCGCGCAGCCGAAGGCCACGAGGGCCCCGACGACCTGGATGACCAGGACGACGGCGGCAAAGCTCTTGGGCTGGTGGGAGGCGTTGAGCAGCAGGATCGGCTCGGCCACCGCTACCGCCCCGAGCAGGACCAGGAACCACGTCCGGCGCATCGCCAGCATGTACTGGATCGCCAGGTACGTGCAGGCGAGGACGGTGAACGCCAGTCCGAGGACGAGCAGCGAGTTCGACGCGCCGGTCTTGGAGGCGCCGAACGCCGCCTTGATGAGCAGTCGGGACGCGACGGCGAAGATGAGGAGCGCCGGAACGGCGCACACCGCGACGATGCCCAGCGCCCGGACCAGGATCGGCCGCGGGTCCTGCCCGGCGGCGCGACGGCGTGAGACCTCGGGCACGAGATAGAAGCCGGCGCCCATGGCCACCCAGATGAGCACCTTGGCCGCCACCGCGACCGCGCCGTAGGAGCTGGCGAGGTGGGTGTTGAACTGGTGCTTGGCGGCGATGATGTCGATGTTCTGCAGAACGGCGATGACGATGAGCCCGGCGATCGGCGCCCACGCGCGCCGGACGTGTTCCCACAGGCTGAGCGCGGCCGCGGCGGCCGGGCTTGACCGAGCCACGCCGACCAGCGGCTCGGATGGGGCGGACTCGATCTCGCGTACGTGCTGGCGCAACCGGTGCCCGCAATACAGGCACATGGCGATGAACGACACCGGCGTGCCCAGGTACGCCCCTGTCACCCCGAGCCCGGCGGCGGCGAGGATCGCCCCGGCGACGAGACGCACTCCCTGCTCGCCGATCAGGCTGAGGCCGACGCCCTTGTAGTCCCCGACGCCCTGGAGCACGCCGCGCAGTACCGACAGCTCCAGCCACAGGCCGGCGGCGGGGAGGCCGACCGCGGCCGCCCACGGGTCGTGTTTGACGCCGACCGCGCGCGCGATGGGGTCGCGCAGGAGGACCGACACGACCGTGAGAAAGATGGTGAACAGGAGCAGCCCACGGGTCCAGCGGCGGACCGTGGCCATCAGGCCGGCTCCGACGCCCAGGTGACCGAGCACCCCCTCGCGGGCGGTGGCCACCTGCAGCGCCTGGCCGACCACCGAGAGGATCAGGAAGTAGCTGACCAGCGCGGCCAGTGACCCGTAGCCGCCGCCCTGGTTGTCCTTGAGCAGCCGGCTGAACACCACCGTCGAGCCCAGCGCAATGACGTTGTTGGCGATCATGGCCACGACGAGGCCCACGGCCTTGGCCGTCTCTGTCCCGCGCAGCTCCTCCAGCGACGACGGGACCGATGCGCGATCCCCGACGACGCGCTGCACAAGCAGGGCGATACGCCCCGGGGAGCTGGACGGACCGTCGGTCATGATGCCCTGACGGTAGCGGACGCGAGAGCCGCCGGCCCCGCCCGGCCGTCGGGCATCCGCATCGAAAGTCGCCGTGGCGCGACACTACAGTTCGCCCTGTGCAGGGCCGGTTTCAGTCACATGACGCGGCCGAGACCGAGGCGCTCGGAGGCCGGCTGGCGGCTGAGCTGGCTGCGGGCGACGTCGTGCTCGTCGAAGGCGAGCTGGGTGCCGGCAAGACCACGTTCGTGCGCGGAGCCTGCCGGGCGCTGGGGGTGACGGTCCCCGTGACCAGTCCCACCTTCACCATCGGCCACCTCTATCGCGTGAACGCAGGCGCGACCGTGGCTCACGTCGACCTGTACCGGCTCGCCTCTCTGGACGGCGAGGACCCCGACCTGCTCGCCGACTACGTCGGCCCTCACGCGATCGCGTTTGTCGAATGGCCGGCGGCCGGCGAACAGGAGCTGGCCCAGCTCGGACGCGTCGCGGCTCGCGTGCGTCTCGAGCACGGCGGCGGCGATGAGCGCCAGGTTGTGTTCCGGTGAAGGTTCTGGGGTTCGACACCGCCACCCGCGCCACCACCGTGGCGCTGCTGGATACCGAGCGCGCCGAGGTCGTCGAGCGTCGCGACGATCCGCCGGCCGGCGCTCGGCCTCGTCATACGACCCGGTTGATGGCGCTGGTGGTGGAGGTGCTCGCTGCCGCGCGACTGGACTGGGCCGATGTCGATCGGATCGCCGTCGGGGTGGGCCCGGGCACCTTCACCGGACTGAGGATCGGCGTCGCCACCGCGCATGCGCTCGCGCGGGCGCGCGAGATCGAGCTCGTCGGCGTGTCGACGCTGCACTCCCTGGCCCGCGGCGCGAGCGCCGGTGGGGCAGGCCGGGCAAGTTCCCACGACGCCGTGATGGCGGTGATCGACGCCCGGCGCGGAGAGGTCTTCGCCGCCGGCTGGGCCGCCGCGGACGCGGCCCGGGCAGACGCTGCGCCCCTGTTCAG
>JBAQGP010000021.1:0-2937 GCA_049287845.1 Solirubrobacteraceae bacterium
GGGCTCGGCGAGTCTCGGGTACCCTGCGACAGACATGAAACTGGTCACCTTTGAAGCCCCCGGGCACTCCACGCCGCTGTCGGGAATGGTTCAGGACGAGCGCGTGACCGCCTTCGGCGGCCCCGACGGGGTCAAGGAGGCCCTGGCCTCGGGCCGGGTGCCCGGTCCCTCGGGCGGAACCTGGCCCCTGGACGACGTCAAGCTGCTGGCGCCCATCCCCGAGCCGGGCACGATCTACGCCATCGGGCTCAATTACGCCGATCACATCGCCGAGATGGGCGACACGCCCCCCGAGCAGCCGGTGGTGTTCGTGAAGGTGAGTGGGTGCATCGCGGCCCCCGGCGGCCCGATCGTCTGCCCCGAGGTGGTGCGCCGGCTGGACTACGAGGGCGAGATGGTCATCGTCATGGGCGCCCGCGGGGAGATCGGCGGCTTCGCCATCGCCGACGATGTCTCCGCCCGCGACCTGCAGAAGCGAGAGCCGCAGTGGACGCGGGCCAAGGGCGCGGACACCTTCTGCCCGTTCGGCCCATGGATCACCACCGCCGACGAGGTGCCCGACCCCGGCAACCTGGCGCTGCGCACCTGGGTCAACGACGAGCTGCGCCAGGAGAGCAACACGTCCAACCTGGTGTTCGGCTGCTCCGCGCTGGTGGACTTCATCTCCGAGACGTGCACGCTGCGCCCCGGCGATCTCATCCTCACCGGCACGCCCGGGGGAGTGGGACAGGCGCAGGATCCGCCGAGGTTTCTGCAGTCCGGGGACAGGGTACGGATTGCGGTTGATGGGCTCGGCGAGATCGAGCACTTCGTCCAATAGCCAGCCGGCCTCCCGCACCCGGGCGGTCCGGGACCTGCAGGTAGGGAGGCGGAATGCTGAGGCTGCATCCGAGCGTGATCGATTATGTGATCCTCGGGATCTACTTCGTCGTGGTGCTGGGGATCGGCTTCGTGGCCCGGCTGGCCATCAAGACCGACCTGGACTTCTTCCTATCCGGGCGCTCGCTGCCGGCCTGGATCACGGGGATCGCGTTCATCGCCGCCAACCTGGGCGCGCTGGAGGTCCTGGGACAGGCGGCCAACGGCGCCCAGTACGGGGTTCCGGCGGTGCACTACTACTGGATCGGCGCCGTCCCGGCGATGATCTTCCTGGGCCTGTTCATGATGCCGTTCTACTACGGGGCCAAGGTCCGCTCGGTCCCGGAGTACCTGCGGCTGCGCTTCAACGAGGCGACGCACGCCTTCAACGCCGGGACCTTCGCGGTGGCCACCGTGCTGATCTCGGGCGTGAACCTGTTCGCGCTGGCGCTGATCCTCAACCTGATGCTGGGCATCTCGATCATCGTCGCGATCCTGGTCGCGGCGGCCATGGTGCTGGTCTACATCACGCTCGGTGGCCTGACCTCGGCGATCTACAACGAGGTGCTGCAGTTCTTCGTCATCGTCGCCGCCCTGCTGCCGCTGACGCTGGTGGCGTTGCACAGCGTCGGCGGGATCTCCGGCGTCGAGCACAAGGTCAAGGCGTTTCAGAAGCTCGGTGAGCCCGGGCTGCACGCCTGGCGGGGCCTGGGCATCCACCACGTGACCAATCCGCTGGCCTCGGACTGGGTCGGGGTCATCTTCGGCTTGGGCTTCGTGCTCAGCTTCGGCTACTGGACGACCAACTTCGCCGAGGTCCAGCGCGCCCTGTCGGCGCGCAACATGTCGGCGTCACGGCGCACTCCGCTGATCGGCGCCTTCCCGAAGATCTTCCTGCCGGCGATCATCATCCTCCCCGGCCTGATCGCGGTGCTCACCGTTCACGGGTTGGGGGTCGGCAAGAGCCTGGCGCTGCAGTACAACACCGCGATCCCCCACCTCATCGGCAACTACCTGCCCGAGGGGATGCTGGGCATCGCCATCACCGGCCTGGTGGCGGCGTTCATGGCGGGCGTGGCGGCCAACGTGACGGCGTTCAACACCGTGGTCACCTACGACCTGATCCAGCCTTACTTCGCCAAGGACCGCGACAGCGCCTACTACCTGCGGGCCGGTCGGTTGGTGACCATCGGCGGGATCCTGATCTCGGTGCTCACCGCGCTGATCGCCAAGGGCTACTCGAACATCATGAACTACATCCAGACGTTGTTCTCGATCTTCAACGCCCCGCTGTTCGCCACCTTCATCATCGCCATGTTCTGGAAGCGCGCCACGGCGTGGGGCGGCTTCTTCAGCCTGGTCTCCGGGACCCTCGCCGCCTATATCGTCAACCGCCTCAACGCCTACCACACCATCTTCCACTTCGGCTCGGCCCTGAGCGCCAGCTTCTGGCAGGCCATCATCGCCTTCATCGTCGGCGGGGTGGTGCTGATCGTCGTCTCGCTGGTCACCAAGCCCAAGCCCGAGGAGGACCTGCGCGGGCTTGTCTGGGGGTTGACCCGTGCTGAGGAGAAGGAGGAGAACGAGGATCCGCGTGACAAGCTGTGGTGGCGCTCACCCTGGCTGCTCGGCGGCATCGCCCTCGCCCTGTTGGTCGTCCTGAACATCATCTTCATCTAGGAGCCCCTGTGTCATCCACCGACAGACCCTTTGGAGTGCCCGGCGCCGGCTCTGATGAGCCGATGGCGTCCACCGGGGCGACCGATGAGGAGGAGATCAAGGCCGCGCGTGCCGCCAACCGCTTTGACATCCGCCGCATCATCGGCGGCCTGTTCGTCCTCTACAGCCTCATCCTGATCGCCCTGGGCCTCTTCGGCTCCACGCACATCAAGCACAAGGCGGCGGGGATCAACGTCGATCTGTGGACCGGCCTGGCCATGCTGGTCTTCGGGGTCCTGATGATCTTCTGGGCCCTCACCCGTCCCACCATGCCCGAGCCGCCCGAGACGCGCGGCCAGGGCTCGGGGCGGATCCGGCGGGCGCCCGCGACCTAGAGGGTGGGTGTGTCGGTGGGGGGGC
>JBAQGP010000022.1:0-2550 GCA_049287845.1 Solirubrobacteraceae bacterium
GCCACACGCACGGCTCGCCGGCCACCGGGCAGGCTGTCGCCGCCAGCGCCAGCGCACCGGCCCGCGACACGCTCGTCGCGCCGGCGGCCTGGGCATAGGACCGAAGGGCGAGCTGCTCGCCGGCCTCGGTGAGCTCGGCCAGCGCCGTGACGCAGGGTGGGACGGTGATGGTGTCGCTGTCCTCCAGCAGCTCGCCGAGGTCGCGCAGGCGCACCAGCCACCGGCCCGGTGATCCGTCTGCGGCGCGAGCCTGGTCGGCGAGGTTGGCCATGTGCAGGAGCACGAGCGCGTCGAGCTCGTGAGCGGTGGCGGGCTCGCGGCCCCCGGCCTCCGCCCCGGACTCCGTCTCGCCCGCCAGCGTCCGCGCCGGCAGGTCGCGCACCCAGCGCAGCGTGCCCGCCAGCAGCGGGCCTCGGGGGGTCACGCAGAACAGGTGAGCCAGCCGCTCGGCCCGCTCGCCCGCCAGGGCGGCGACTTCCCCGCGGCACCCCGGACCGATGAGCTGCGGCGCGTACGCGTCGGTCCCGTAGATGCTGTGGATGAGCGCCGCCCGCTGGAGCCACACTGGCTGTCCCCAGCGCGCCACCACGTCAGCCGTACCCCGAAGATGAGCCAGAAGCGACCGCCCGTCGGCGTGGCCCAGTTGCTCGGCGCCCGCCCGGCGAAGCCAGGTGAGCATGGCCTCCGCCACGGCGCTGTCCTCGGTGCGATCGGCTTCGGTCACCGCCCCATGATGCCGACCCGTCGCCACGGGCAACGCCGGCCCGACACTCAGCCTATTTCAGTGACGTGAAGTCGAAGTCCCAGGTGCCGCCGTTCCACATCTGATTGACGCCGGCCACACCGCTGCTCTCGATGTTCGCCTGGCTGTTGAAGGTCTCCGGCACAGCGACGGCCTTCGCGACCACCAGCCGGTCGACCGCCGCCCACGCTTGCGCGCGACCGGCGAGATCGGGCACGAGCGTCGCGCGCGCGATCGCCGCGTTGATCTCCGGGTCGTCGACCTGGCCGAAGTTCATGTTCGGGCTTGTCTCGGTCGCCGGCCCGCGGAATGTCGGCTCGAGGACCGTGGCCGGATCGCCGAAGTCCGCCCTCCATCCGACCGACGGGCAGACGTCGACTTCCTGCCGGGGGACGGCGCAGTACTTGCTGTACAGCTCGCCCGGCTTGACGAGCGTGAGCTGGGTTTGGAACCCAAGAGCGGTCAGCGCGTCGGTCACGATATGCGCGATCGCCGGCTGGCTCCCGGTGCTCGCCGCCACCACCCGAAGGACTGCGCTGCCGGTGTAGGTGCCCCGCGGATAGCCGGCAAGCTTCATGTACTTCGCCGCCACCGCTGGGTCGCCGTTGGGATCGGCGTTGTAGTCGGCCAGTGGTCCCGCATCGCCGCCCGCATCAGCGAAGCCGGCGACCCCCGGGTAGATGAAGTGAGTCATCGCCTGAGCGAACGACGGGCCGCCGCGCGCGCGCACGATCGCCTGGCGGTCGAGCGCCGCCCACAGAGCCTTGCGGAGGTCCTCGTTTGTGAATGGGCCGGCCGCGTTGTCGAGCGCGACGAACTGCTCACCCGCTCCCGGGGTGAGTGTCAGTTGAGACGGATAGGAGTTGTAGGCCAGCTGGACGACTGACGGCTCCGGAGTGTCGAGCTGTACCGCGTCGGTGTCGGTCAGGACCCGCCTGCCGATCACGGCCGGGTCGCCCCCGAACGCGATCTCGATCCGATCGAGGTACGCCGGCCGATAGTCGCTGCCCGCGTTCCAGCTGGGATTGCGCACGAGCGTCAGGTGACCGATCGCCCCCACGATCTGCGGCTGGGCCTGATAGCCGATCCCGGCGATCATGCCCGCCGCATTCGACGCGATCATGTACGGCCCGGTGGCCACGAGATACTGCCTTCCATATGCCGTCGGGTGATGCTCGTCGAGGGGCCCCGCGAACGACTGCGGCACCGGTGCGGACAGCGGCAGACTCAGTGCCTGCACGAGGAACGCGCCGGACGGCCTGATCGTGTGGAACACGATCGTGTCCTTGTCGGGGGTCTGGATTCCGGCGATCGGGCCGCCCGCGTAACCGGGAGTCTGGGCGCCCTCGAGCGGAGCGTCGGCCCGCCATCCGAAGTAGGTGGCGAAGTACGGGTTGGCGACGTTCGGATTGGCGCCGCGCTCGATCGCGTAGGCGATGTCGGACGCGGTCACCTCGCGGTCGACGGGGGGGCTGAAATGCACACCCCGGCGGATGTGCACGGTGACGGTCCTTCCGTCCGGGCTGATGCCGCCGTTCGCCGTCGTCGGCACCTCGCTCGCCAGATCCGCGACGACCTGGCCGGGGTCGTTTGGCATGTAGGAGAACAGCGGCCGCTGCGTGGCGTAGTCGATCGCGTAGTCGCTCGCGAACGCGTACGATTCGCCGGGGTCCAGGTTCTCGAAGCCCGCGGCGCTGCGGACGGTGAGGGTGCCGCCTCGCGCCTCGCCGTACAGCTGCTCACCGGCCACGGCCTGACCGCTCGATGGCTCGCCCGCCGTCGAGCGCGCCGCGGGCCCACGATGGGCC
>JBAQGP010000023.1:0-3532 GCA_049287845.1 Solirubrobacteraceae bacterium
ATGCCGCCCGAGCTGTTTGCGTCGCGCGCCGTGACCATCGGGCTCGCCGCCCAGCTGCTGTTCTGGAGCGGGCAGGCGTCGTTCTTCCTCGTGCTGTCGCTGTACCTGCAGCTCGGCCGGGGCATGAGCGCGCTGCACTCCGGGCTCGTGTTCACGATCCTGGCCGCGGCATACCTGATGACGTCGCTGCGGGCGCCGGCGCTGACCGTGCGCCACGGGCGGCGGGTCCTGGCGGCCGGAGCGGGCATGATGGCGGTGGGTCACCTCACGCTCGTGCTGACGGTGGCCGACGTGGGTATCGGCGGCTCGGTGCTGGCGCTCGCCCCCGGGCTGGCGCTGGTCGGAGCCGGCATGGGCCTGGGCATCACGCCCCTGGCGTCGCTGGTCATGGCGGCGGCTCCCCCCCAGCACATCGGGGCCACGTCGGGCGTCCTTGCGACGATGCAGAACGTCGGCAACGCGATCGGGGTGGCGGTGGTCGGCGTCCTGTTCTACGGCGCGCTGTCGCACGGATTCGCCGACGCGTTCCAGCTCAGCGTGATCGCCCTCGCAGTGGCGCTGACCGGCGTCGCGGCGCTCACCCGGCTCATCCCGGCGACGGTAGGCTCGTGATGGTGACGATCGCCGAGAACCCCTCGACGCGAGCGGGGCGAGTGGGTCCGCTGCTGCGCGACTGGCGTCAGCGCCGGCGCATGAGCCAGATGGAGCTCGCGCTGGAGGCGGGGGTCTCGACGAGGCATCTCAGCTTCGTCGAGACCGGCCGCTCCCGGCCGAGCGCCGACATGGTGCTCCACCTGGCTGAACGGCTCGACGTGCCGCTGCGCGAGCGCAACGAGCTGCTGCTCGCCGCGGGGTTCGCCCCCCAGTACAGGGCGCGGGACTTCGACGATCCCGCGCTCCGGGAGATACGTGACGCCGTCAGCCGCGTGCTGGCCGCCCACGAGCCGTATCCCGCGATCGCCGTGGACCGCTACTGGAATCTCGTCGCCTCCAACGAGGCGCTCGGTCCGTTCCTGGAGGATGTCGCGCCCGAGCTGCTCGTGCCGCCGGTCAACACCATTCGCCTCGCCCTTCATCCTGACGGGGTCGCCCCGCGGATCCTCAACCTGGGCGAGTACCGGGCCGACCTCATCGAGCGCCTCGAGCGAGCGGCGCGTCTCACCGGCGACCCGCTCCTGGCCGAGCTCCACGAGGAGATGCTCGGCTACCCGGGGCCCGAGCCGGCGGCGGCGTCGCCGGCCGCCGCGGTCACGATGGGGCTGCGACTGGCCGCGGACTCCGACCGTCCCGAGCTGTCGTTCTTCAGCACCATCACCACGTTCGGGACCGCGGTCGACGTCACCGTGTCAGAGCTCGCCGTCGAGGCGTTCTTCCCCGCTGACGAGCAGACCGCCGAGTATCTGCGGACCTGACGGGCCTCGCGCCACGTACAGCTGGTGTGCGCAGGCTCCTCCTGGTCCCGGCCCTGGCCCTGGCCGTCACAGCGGCGCTGACGGCGTCCGCCGGCGCCGGTGACCAGGAGCACCGCCAGGCCCTGGCCAGGCGCCAGCCCGTGGCTGCGCGCCAGCCCCTGGGCGCGCGTCAGCTCATCGGCGGCGGCGTCAGCGTCGTGGTGCCCGCCGGATGGCACCTCACCCACGGCATGGGCACCCCGCTGCTCGACCCCGTCCCACGGCTGTCGGCGGCCACCTTCCCAGTCCACTTCTCCCGGCACTACTGCGTGTGCGGCACGCCGCACGTCGCCCGCTTCCCGCGCGATGGGGCGTATCTGTACGTCATGGAGTACCCGGCGCTGGGGCACGCGGAGCTGAAGCAGTTCCCATCGCACACCAGCCGCTTCCGCATCGGTGCCTCGGCGATTACGCGCGACGACTGTGGCCCCAGTGACGAGCGGCTGTTTCGCGAGGGGGGCCGGGGCTACCAGGTCCAGATCTACCTCGGCCCCGCCGCCCCGGCCGCAGTGCGGGCCCAGATCGACACGATCCTCAACAGCTGGCAGGTCACCTAGCGGCGCCGCGCCGCGGGCTCCAGCCCCGGGTTGGGCCAGCCTCCATCCGCCGGATTGATGGTGACCCCCGGCGGGACGATCTCGTCGATCTTGTCCAGGACCTCGTCTGACAGCTGGACGTCGGCGCCGGTGAGCTGGGACTCGAGGTGCTCCATCGTGCGCGGGCCGATGATCGCCGCGGTCACTCCGGGGTGACGGATGACGAAGGCGATGGCCATCTCGATCAGCGTGATCCCGGCCTCCTCGGCGAGCCGGGCCAGGGCATCGGCGGCCTCGAGCTTGCGCTGGTTGGCCGGCAGCGACATGTCGTAGCGGTCGGGGATCCGATCGGCGCGCTGGGAATCGGGGGCGTCCTCGCCCAGGCGGTAGCGTCCCGAGAGCCAGCCGCCGGCGAGCGGGCTCCACGGGATCACGCCCATCCCGTAGCGCTGCGTGGTCGGCAACACGTCCTTCTCGATCTCGCGGATGAGCATCGAGTATGGGGGCTGCTCGCAGACGAAGCGCTCGCGGCCGCGGCGCTGCGCCACCCACTGGGCCTCGACGATCTGCGAGGCCGGGAAGGTGGAGGATCCGATGTAGCGGACCTTGCCGGCGCGCACGAGATCGGTGAGCGCGCCCAGCGTCTCGTCGATGTCCGTGTCGGCCTCGGGCCGGTGGATCTGGTAGAGGTCGATCCAGTCGGTACCCAGGCGCCGCAGCGAGTTCTCGACCTCGCGCACGATCCAGCGGCGCGAGTTGCCGAACTCGTTCGGGTCGTCGCCCATCGTGCCATGCACCTTGGTGGCGAGGATGACGTTGTCGCGCCGGCCGCCGGCCAGCGCCCTGCCCACGATCTCCTCCGAGCCTCCCCGGGAGTAGACGTCGGCGGTGTCGATGAAGTTGATGCCCGCGTCGAGCGCGCGGTGGATGATGCGGATGCCGTCGTCGCGGTCGGTATTGCCCCAGTCGCCGAACATCATCGCCCCAAGACAGAGCGGGCTGACCTTGACGCCGGTGGTGCCTAGTGTGCGGTAGTCCATGGCTCCCACCCTACTCACCCCGGGGGCCCACCCGGAGACCCCGGCGTGAAGCTGCTGGCCCGCGCGCCCCGCGCGCTGACACCGCTGGTCCTGATCGCCGTCGCCGTCGCGATCGTGGCCCCGTCGGGCGCCGTTGCCCGCCGTTCGGACCTCCTGCTCGCCCTGCTGGTCCTCGTCACCGCGCTGGGGATCACGGCGGGCGAACTGCGCGACGACGTGCGCCGGCACAGGGTGTCGATCGTGGTCCTGTCGCTGGCGCCGCTGGTGGTGCTGTCAGCCATCGCATGGGCCATCGGCGAGCTGTTTGACGCGCCCATCCGCGACGGCCTGCTGGCCGTCGGGGTGGCGAGCTCGGAGGTGGCGACGGTCGGTCTGGTCACGCTCGCGGGCGCCGACGCCACGGTCGCGCTCGGAGCCGTCGCCGGCTCGCTCGTGCTCTCTGCGCTGCTCGGTCCGGTGGCGCTCGGCGTGCTCGCCGGTCATCAGGGCCACGGGGGCACCGCGC
>JBAQGP010000024.1:0-5915 GCA_049287845.1 Solirubrobacteraceae bacterium
AGCGCCAGCAGCACCGGCGCGAGCTCCGCCCCCCATTCCGTGAGCTCGTAGATCTTGGACGCCGCCGGCGGGGGCAGCGTGCCGCGGCGGACGACACCGGCGTCCTCCAGCTCGCGCAGGCGCGCCGCGAGCATGTCGGGGCCGACCCGTGGCAGGCCGGCGCGCAGATCGGTGAAGCGCTTGGGTCCGAGCAGAAGCTCGCGCACCACCAGCAGCGCCCACCGCTCCCCCACGACGTCCAGGGCCCGGGCAATTCCGCATGAGTCTCCGTATGTGCGCCTTGCGTGGGACATGAAGGTTGGATTTCCCAACTAGATGGTATCGTACTCCAACTGAGAGATCTCGCGACGGGGAGCCACGATGGTGGACCTCCCACGACACGTACCAGGAGGAGCTGACTGATGAGCCGACGTGACGACTATCCCGCGGGTGTGCCCTGCTTCGTGGACACGCTGACGGCCGACGTCGATGCCGCGAAGACCTTCTATGGCGGCATCTTCGGCTGGGAGTTCGCCGGGCCGGGGGCGATGCCCGATGATCCGCCCGGTCAGTACTTCATCGCGCGGGTCGATGGCGATGACGTGGCCGGCTTCGGCACGCTGCCGGCCGGTAGCGAGCGCGACGCGCCGTCCGCCTGGACCACCCACGTCTCGGTCGAGAGCGCGGACGACGCCGCCGCAAGGGCGGCCGCCGCGGGCGGGACGCTGCTGGTGGAGCCCTTCGATGTGCCGCCGGCCGGACGCATGGCCGTGATCGCCGATCCCGCCGGCGCGGTGCTGGGCGTGTGGGAAGCCGGCCAGCGGGTTGGCGCAGCGCGGGTCAACGAGCCCTCGGCGTGGGCCATGAGCCTGCTCACCACTCCGGACCCCGACGGCGCCAGGACGTTCTACGGCGAGCTGTTCGGCTGGGAGGCGGAGGAGTTCGGCCCGTCGATCTGGCTCTTCCGGCGCCCCGGCTACGTCGGCGGCGAGCCCGAGCAGCCCGTGCCTCGCGACGTCGTGGCGGCGATGACCGCCGCGGACCCCAGCGGCCTCGCCGGCGGCATGCCCCCGGCCTGGAGCGTGGACTTCTGGATCGCGGATGCCGACGCGGCGGCGGGCGCCGCGTCCGGGCTGGGGGGCAGCGTCGTGGCTGAGCCCTTCCAGGACGCCAACTTCCGCCGCGCGGTGCTCGCTGCCCCCGACGGGGCGACGTTCTCGGTCAGCCAGCTTCAGCTCACCCGCTGAGAGGCCCCTGCCGGCCGCCGCGAATCTGACAACCACCAGCACAGGGCCGCCGTGACCGCGGACACCACGATCACCGACGGCCACGATCCGATCACGCGCCCCAGCAGGTGTGAGACCGCAAAGGCGACCAGCCCCGTCGCGGTGAGCGTGACCGTCACGCGGGTCCCGTCGCGGCGCGCCCACACGGCGATGCAGGCGAGGCCGCAGGCGGCCAGGACAACCCCGCCGAGCGGACGCGAACCCGTGCCGGCGGCGACTCCGAAACCGGCGATCAAGCCGGCCGCGGCGATCGGCGCGGTCGGCACCCGGTCCAGGCGGTCGGCGAGGCGCGGCGGGCTGAGCTCATCTGTGGCCATTACGTGATGATCCCAGAGCTGCCCGTCAGAGCTTGCGCCGCAGGCCGCCGGGTAGCGTGTCACCTCACCGCGATCGTCGACAGGGAGAGCACATGGGTTTTGACCAGTACCACGAGCCACCGGAGGAGCTGCCCGCCACGACTCGCACCTTCGCCCGGCTGTGCGCCTCACTGACCGAGGAGGCCGAAGCGATCGGCTGGTACGAGCAGCGGTTGGCGCTGGAGCAGGACCCCGAGGCGGCGGCCGTCATGCGCGACGCCGTCGGCGAGGAGTTCAAGCACTTCAGCATGGACCTCGAGGCCCTCCTGCGCCGCTCCCCCATCTGGCGCGAGATCGCCCAGGGGATCCTGTTCAAAGCCGGCGATATCGTCGAGCATGGCGAGGCCGCCGAGGCCGAGGCCAGCGGCGAGCCAATGGGTCCGGCTGACGACAGCAGCGGGTCGCTGGGGATCGGGAGCCTGAAGGGAGCGCTGCGATGAGCAACCATCTGCTCCGCGAGCACGCGCCGATCAGCGACTCCAACTGGAAGCTGCTCGATGATGAGGCCCGCGAGCGTCTGGGGGTCCTGCTGGCCGCTCGCAAGCTCGTGGACTTCTCCGGCCCGCACGGCTGGCAGTACTCGGCGACCCACCTCGGGCGCGTCCAAACCGTGGCCCAGGCGCCGTGCAAGGGCGTCACCGCACTGCAGCGCCAGGTCCTGCCCATCGTCGAGGTCCGCGCCGACTTCGCGATCAGCCGCGCGGAGCTGCGCGACGATGACCGCGGCGCCGCCGATGCGGATCTGGAGGCGCTGGACCGTGCCGCACACCAGATCGCCGTCGCGGAGAACCGCGCGGTCTTCCACGGCTGGCCCGAGGCCGCGATCGCCGGCATCGCTGACGCGTCCCCCCATCAGGGTCTCCAGCTCGGCAGTGAGCCCGCCACATATCCCCGCCCGGTGGCCAGCGCCGTCGAGCAGCTGCTTCGCAATGGCATCGGCGGTCCCTACGCGCTCGCGCTGGGCACCGAGGAGTACAAGCAGGTGGTGGAGACCGCCGAGAACGGCGGCTACCCGCTGCTTGAGCACCTGCGCAAGATCGTGGAGGGCGAGCTCGTCTGGGCTCCCGGTCTCGAGGGCGCGATCGTCGTCAGCATGCGCGGCGACGACTTCCTGTTCGAGTCGGGGCAGGACCTCTCCATCGGCTATCTGGACCACGACGCCGACGAGGTCCGCTTCTACCTGGAGGAGAGCTTCAGCTTCCACGTCGCCACCCCGGAGGCGGCGGTCCCCATCAAGGCGTGAGGAGGGCCCGGCGGCGGCGGTCCCGATCAAGGCGTGAGGGGGACCGGGGGGCGCCGGTCCCGGGCATCACTCCGGTGGCCCCAACGCGCCGTCGTCGAGGTCACGCCAGCTGAACTGGGGGTCGTACCCCAGCCCTTCTCGGGCGTGGCTGATGTCCAGCAGCGTGTCATTGCCCGAGACGCCGTCGGCCAGGGGCACGTCCGGATAGACCTCGGCCATCAGGTCCCGGCTGGGCGTGCGCATGACCGTATCGGCGGCCGCGATGATGAAGTTGTCCGTCCCGTCGATGTCGGCGTCCAGCGCCCGCTCGACGCTGTGGGCGACATGGCTCTCATCGACGTACCCCCACAGGTTCCACCTGCGCGCGTGGGGGTCGTCCTGCCAGCCGGCAAACCGCGCGTAGTCAGACCGCACCATGACGTTGGAGAAGCGCAGGCCGATGATCGGGATGCCGCTCCAGCGGTGGAACACCCGGGCCATCTCCTCCCCGACGACCTTGGAGAGCGCATAGGAGGTCTCCGGGCGCATGTGCTTCTCGTCGACCGGCGCGTAGTCGGGCGCCGTGTCGAAGGGCAGCCCGAGCGTCGTCTCGCTGGACGCCCACACGACCCTTTCGAGGCCCAGTCGCTGCGCGGCGGCGAACACCGAGTGGGTGCTGGTGGCGTTCACCCGCCACACCTCGCTGGCCGGCGCATGCGCGGGCGAGGGGATCGCGGCCAGGTGCACGACGGCCTGGATCCCCGGCAGCGTGTCGCCGCCGCCGAGCGCCTCCAGCGCCTGGCCGAAGTCGGTGACGTCGGCCCGCAGGAACGGGATCGGATCCTCGGGGTGGTTGGACTCCGGCGAGCCCACCTGGTCGATGTTGAGCACCTGATGGCCCTGCGCGAAGAGATGGCGCACCACGACCCGGCCCGCCTTGCCGCTTCCTCCGGTGACTGCGATCTTGGTCATGCCCTGAGCTTTAGCAGACGGGGCCGCCCCCGGCCCGGCTTCCGCTGACCAGCACCGGTCGTTAGGCTGCGCGCCATCGAGGAGCGAGAGAGCCGCACGATCGTCTTCTTCCCGGAGGGAGCATTCGGTCCCACCAACAACTGCGTGGGCATCGGCGACGTGCTGCGCCGGCGCGGCCACCGTGTCGTGTTCGTCGCCGAGGAGTCGTTTGCCGGGACTCTCGAGGCCAAGGGCTTCGAGGAGCGCCTCATGCGCCTCTCCGACGCGCCGGAGCTCCCAGAGGCGCCGGGGCAGTTCTGGAAGGACTTCATCCGCGACACCGCGCCCGTCTTCCGCTCCAGCACCCAGGAGCAACTCGCCGGCTTCATCCTGCCCACGTGGCAGGCGCTGGTCGATGGCGCCCGGTACGTGGACGCGCGCCTCACCGAGATCTTCGACGAGCTCGCCCCCGACGCGATCGTCGAGGACAACGTGTGCTCGTTTCCGGCCATCCCGGCCAGCGGCCGTCCGTGGGTGCGGATCGTGTCCTGCAACCCCCTGGAGGTCAAGGACCCCGACCTCCCGCCCACGTTCTCGGGGCTGGCCCTCGAGGACCGTACGGGCTGGGAGGCGTTCCGGACCGAGTACGCCGCTCAGGTCGGGGACCTCCAGGCGTCGTTCTCGGATTTCTGCATGGAGCGGGGCGCACCGCCCCTGCCGGCGATGGAGATGATCCACGAGTCGCCGTGGCTCAACCTCTACCTGTATCCACGGGAGCTGGACTATCCCCGCGGCGTCGCCTTGGGACGCACCTGGCACAACCTGCACACGTGCGTGCGCACCACCGACGCACCGTGGTCCCCACCCGAGGATCCTCAGCGCCGCCGGCTCGTCTATCTCAGCCTCGGCTCTCTGGGCTCGGCCGACCTCGAGCTCATGCGACGGCTCGTCGAGCTGCTCGCCGACACCCCGCACCGTTACATCGTCAGCCGCGGCCCGCGCCACGACGAGTACGAGCTCGCCGACAACATGATCGGCGAGGAGTTCCTGCCCCAGACGTCCGTGCTCCCGCATGTCGACGCCGTCATCACCCACGGGGGCAACAACACGGTCACCGAGTGCATGTGGTTCGGCAAGCCGATGCTCGTGCTGCCCATCTTCTGGGACCAGCACGACAACGCCCAGCGCGTGCACGAGACCGGCTACGGCCTCCGGCTGCCCACCTACGCCCTCGACCACGACGAGCTGGCCGCCGCCGTGGACCGGCTCCTCACCGACGGGGAGCTGCGCCAACGGGTCCGCGCCGCCGGCATGCGGCTGCGCGAACAGCCCGGGACCGAGGCAGCCGCCGGCCTCATCGAGCGCGTGGCGCTCAGCGGCGAGCCCGCGGCGATCACCGGCGCCGGCTGAGCGCCGCCCGCCCGATCACCGCACGTCGAACAGCCACCCCCACACCGGCAGGTTGCTGGCGTGGGCATGGAAGGCCGAGACCTTGATCAGCCTCAGGCGCGGGTCATGGCGCGCGTAGGACAGCCATCGCCGGGAGCTGCGGTCGATGAGCGCCATCCAGGTCGGGGTCTTCTGAAGCGACACCGGCACCACCAGCAGCACCCGCGACCCGGCCGGTAGCGCCCGGAGCATCGGGGCCAGCACCGTCTTCACAGAGGAGTGCTCAAACCGCGTCAATGCGTTGCGCCAGTCCATGACCCGCGGGTCTCGGACGGCCCCCAGGGGCGTCGCGAAGCGCTTCGCAGACGGGAGGTAGTAGGCGATGGTCGGGACCTGCTCAGGCTGGGTGGAGAGCACAAGCGCGTTCCGGCCGACGTGCGGGCGCATCGCCGCCACCACCGCCGCGACATTGCTCTTGGCGTCCACCGACGCCGGCCGGGGATCAAGCACCCAGAAACAGCACACGAGCAACAGCGCGGCCACCCCCAGGCTCCGGGCCCGCGCCAGGCCGAGCGCCGCGAGCAACAGGAGCGGACCCACGATCACCGCCAGGTAGCGGCCCGACCACGCGGGCGTCGTCTTGGCATACACCCAGGCGATGAGCACCGTCCCGATGCCCAGGATCGCCAGCGCCACCGCCGCCACGACGGTCGGCCGCTCCGGGCTCCCGGC
>JBAQGP010000025.1:0-10353 GCA_049287845.1 Solirubrobacteraceae bacterium
CACGCGCCCTGCTCCAGTGCCCCCTCGAGCAGCCCGGACATCTTGGCGGTCTCCTCCCGGGTCGCGCTCCGTTCGGCCAGTCCGACGGTGGCCAGCCGCAACTGGCCGTGGGGAACGAGGCTCAGCACGTTCACCGCCGGCCCGGCCGCCTCCATCCGATCGAAGTACCCGGCCGCGTCGCGCCACTCCAGCGGAGTGTCCTCGTGGTGCCCGTACATACTGATCGGTGCGGCATCCACGTCGGCGATCGGGAAGCAGCCGTGCCCGCAGTTGCCAAACACCTCGAGCGTCACGCCTTGGTGCAGCGCGCTCATGGCGCGTGGGTCACGCAGCAGCGTGTAGTCAGAGTGACTATGGATATCGATGAACCCGGGTGCCACATACCGGCCCGTGGCATCGATCACCTCAGCGGCTTCGGCGCCCGACAGTGACCCGATGTCCACCACGACGCCGTCGCGAATGCCCACGCTCCCGCGCCGCGCCGGGCCGCCCGAGCCGTCCAGCACGGTGCCGTTCTCGATGACGACGTCGAAGGTCACGCCGGCCTGACCGCGTCGTGGACGGCCGCCACCGGCGTGGCGGACACACCTTCACGCACGCGGGCCGTCTCCGCGACGTCGACTTCCCCTCCAGCCAAGACGACGCCATAGCAGTCGCGCGCGGCTCGACCGGACAGCTTGTCCTCGAGCACGTCGTCGAGAACGAGGCTGGCGTGGCGTCGGTGCGGGGACCCGACGCCGCCACCACCGGCCGAGATGTGGTGGACGACGTCCCCGTCGTCGAGCTCGATCGAGGTCATCGGCATCGGTGGCAGGGTCCGTTCAGTCGCCGTCCCCGGGTTGATGACCACCGTCGACGGGGCGCCGGGCCAGCCGCCGTCGAGCCCCGGAGGAGGATGGTGCCGGCGGTCGGTGCGGATCGTCATCCGCATACCGTCGGCGCGGACGCGATAGTCACGCACGAAGGCGAGGCCGCCGCGGTACTCGCCCGGTCCGCCGCTGTCCTGGGCTAGGCCGTAGCGGAGAACCTGCAGTGGGAAATCGGCCTCGATGAGCTCAACCGGCTGGTTGCTCAGGTTCGCCAGGGGGTTGGAGATGCCCTCGGGGCCATCCTGCCCGGTGCGGGCGCCCCAGTTGCCGACGAGCACCTCGGTCAGGACATACGGGCGGCCGGACACATAGCCCCCAAACGAGATGAGCGTCGGGCCTCCCTCGCCGGGCGCCCGCACTCGATCGGGGACGGCGCCGGCGAGCGCGCCCATCACGGCGTCGTAGACGCGATAGCCGACCACTCCGCGCGCTCCGCAGGCTGCGGGCAGGACCGGGTTGAGGATCGAGCCCTCCGGAGCGCGGATCACGATCGGACGCATGTATCCCTCACAGTTGGGGAGGTCCACCTCGCTGATCTGCCGGATCGCGCAGTAGCAGGCAGCGAACACCATGCCGACGGGACAGTTGAGCGAGGCCGCCACCTGCCGCGGGGCGCTGGGGAAGTCGATCTCGATCGTCCGGTCGAAGATGTCGACGACCGCCTCGATCTCCAGGGGCACCGGCGAGTCACCGTAGCCGTCGATGTAGTCGGTGCAGGTGTAGCGCCCGTTTGGCAGCGTGGCGATGACGTCACCCATCATCGACTCGCCCATTGACTGCAGGTCGTCGAGGTAGCGCCGGACGAGTGGGACGCCGTACTTCTCGATCAGCCGTCGAAGCCCGGTCTCGCCGATGCGACACGCGGCGAGCTGCGCGCGCAGGTCGCCGAGCACCTCGATCGGCGAGCGCGTGTTGTGGGCGACGATCTTCAGGATGGCGTCGTTGGGGACGCCGCCATCGATGAGCTTGAGGATAGGCAGCCGGAGCCCCTCCTGATAGATCTCTGACGCATGCAGGGCGACGCTGCCCGCGGTCAGCCCTCCGACGTCGCTGTGATGGGCCATTGTCGCGGCGTAACCCTCGATCTCTCCGTCCTGACAGATCGGGCTGATGACGTAGATGTCGGGCAGATGCTGTCCGCCGGCGTCGAACGGGTCGTTGGCGATGAAGACGTCGCCGGCGTGTGTATCGGCCGCTCGCTCGACGATGTGGCGCATGATCGACGGGAACGTCCCGAGCTGCCCGGCCAGCGTCAGGCCCTGGGCGACGATCTGTCCGTGCCGGTCACAGAGCGCCGTCGAGTAATCCATCGAGTCCCGCACCACCGCCGAGTACGCGCTGCGCATGACCACGAGCGCCATCTCGTCGGCGGTCGATCCCAGTGCGCTCGCGACCACCTCCAGCGTGATCGGATCAAGAGGGGCATCCGTCACCGGCTCTCACCTCGGCTCAGCGCGATGTTCGCGTGGTCATCGAGCGACGCCGACCAGCCGGGGGGAACGACCGTCGTCGCGTCGTATTCCTGGATGATCAACGGCCCGCGCCGCGGCGCACGCGTCAGCTCGCCGCGCTCCAGTACCGGCGTATCGAGGGCCCCGTGAACGCCGAAATACGCTTGCCGGGTCCTGGGCGCGTGCAGGACGGTCCGGGCGCGATCACGGTTACCCGCCGTAGGCGCGCCGGCGCCCGACCGCGCCACGACTCTCAGGCTCGCCAGCTGGACCGGATCGTCGGAGGCGTGCCCGTAGGTCCGGCGGTGCTCGTCCTGGAACCGCTGCGCGAGCATCGTGGGATCGGGAGCGCCGCCGTCGACCGGGACGGTCAGCTCGAACGCCTGGCCGGCGTAGCGCAGGTCGGCCAGCCGGGTGACGTCCATCGCGCCGCCTTCGCCGCCATCGTCGGTGACCATCGCGCGCACCTGGGCCTCGAGCTCGTCGTAGAGCGCGTGGAGCTCAGACCGGCTCGGCGCACGGGCGCTGCGGGGAACGGACTTCGAGAATTGGTACTCCGAGCCGGAGTGGATGAGGCCGGCGGCACTGAACACGCCCGGCGACGGCGGGATGACCACCGTCGCGATGTCGAGCTCGTGGGCGATCGCGGCACCGACGACCGGCCCGTTGCCGCCGAAGGCGCACAGCGTGAACTCGCGTGGATCGCGCCCCCGATAGGTGGACACCGCCTTGACGGCACGGGTCATCGTGGCGACGCTGAGGGTGAGCGCGCCGTAGGCGGCCTCGGTTCGGCCGATTCCCAGCGGCGCGGCCAAGGCCGCATCGAGGGCCTGCTCGGCGAGACTCGCGTGGATCGCCAGGTCGCCCCCCGCGAGCTGCGCGGGATCGAGATAGCCGAGCACGACGAGCGCATCGGTGAGGGTCGCATCGACACCGCCGCGTCCGTAGCAGGCCGGTCCCGGGCTCGCGCCCGCGCTGTCGGGCCCGACGTGGATCCGCCCGAACTCGTCGACCCGGATGACGCTGCCGCCGCCCGCACCGATCTCCGACACATCGATGTACGGGAGCTTGACGGCGTAGCCGCCGCCCTTGATCAGCCGGCTGCTGACATTGATCCCGCCACCGACCTCGTACTCGCCGGTGATGACGGGCGCGCCATCCTCGATCATGGCGGTCTTGGCCGTCGTGCCGCCCATGTCGAGCGAGATCATGTTCGCCGTCTGCGTCTGGCGAGCGAGGCGGGCGCAGCCGATGACACCCGCCGCCGGCCCCGATTCGATGATGTGCGCCGGCCGGCGGACGGCCGCGGTGAGCGTCGTCGTGCCGCCGCTGGACTGCATGATGCGGATCGGAGCGTCGATCGCTTTCGCGCGCAGGCGCTCGACGAGCGAGGACAGATATCGTCGCACCGTCGGGGCGATGTACGCGTTGACGACCGTCGTACTCGTGCGCTCGTACTCGCGGATCTCTGGGAGAACGTCCGAGGAGCGGCTCACGTAGACTCCGTCGCCGAGCTCCTCGCGCAGGATCTCGGCCACACGGAGCTCATGGCCAGGGTCGGCGTAGGCGTTGATGAGGCTGATCGCGACGGCCTCGACATTGTCGTCGCGCAGGTGTCTCGCGACCGCCCGGATGGCAGCGTCGTCGAGCTCCTCCCAGGTCTGCCCGTCCGGGCCGATGCGACCGCGGACCTCGTAGCGGCGGCGCCGGGGCACGAGTGGCGGCGGCTTCTCGTAGCGGAGGTCGTAGAGCGTTGGGATGCGCAGACGACGCATCTCCAGCACGTCCCGGAAGCCCTCGGTCGTCACCAGTGCCGTGCGGGCGCCCTTGCCTTCGAGGATGGTGTTCGCCGCGACCGTCGTCGCGTGGACGATGTCGTCGAGCGCTCCGGGGCTGACACCGCTCGCCGCCAGCAGCTCGGTCGCGCCCTGGACGATGCCGTTCGCGTAGTCCTCGGGCGTCGATGGAACCTTTCGCGTGCTCACGCTCCCGTCGGGCTGCGCGAGGACGACATCGGTGAACGTGCCGCCGATGTCGATCGCGATGCGCGTTGCCCCGTGCACCCCTCAGCCGATCTCGGCGGCTGCGGTCTCGACCGGACCCGCCCCGCCGGCAGGCTCCGGCGCCACCGCCGTCCGCCGCGCGGTCCGTGCCGTCACGGTCGCCGGCACGTCAACCGCGCCGCTGTCTGAGAGCACCACCGCATAGCTCTCGAGCGCCGCCCGGCGACTAACCTTGTCGTTGCGAACGTCATCGGCGACGGCCTGCGGGTCGCGGGTCAGCGGGTCGCCCCAGCCGCCCCCGCCGGCCATCCGATGGTGAAACAGTGCGCCCCGGTCGATCCCAGTCGAGAACATCGGCGGGTGGATGCTCGAACGCTCCGCGTCGACGATGATGTTCTCCGATGGCGTGCCGTCGTGACCGCCGGCCAGCCCATAGGGGTGATGGCGCTGGCGATCGGACCTGACCAGCAGGTTGGTGTCCGCGGCCAGCATCCGCCAGCTGCGCTCGATGGCAAGGCCGCCGCGGTTGTGGCCGGCGCCGGCGGAGTCGGTGACAAAGCCGTAGCGTTCGATCAGCACCGGAAAGTCCGCCTCCGCGACCTCGATCGGGATGTTGGCCGCGACCGAGCATGGGTTCGAGACGCCGTCGTTGCCGTCGAGCCCGGGGCGGGCGCCCCAGGTGCCCACGACCAGCTCGTAGAACACCGACTGCTCGCCGCCTTCGCCCGGGCTCGCGAACACCGCGAGCGAGTTCCCGCCCTCGCCCGCTGCCGGGATGCGGTCGGGGATGAGCTGGGCGAGCGCGCCGTTGATGGCGTCGAGCACCCGGAACGAGGTCACGCCGCGCATCGAGGACGCGGCCGGCATCACGACGTGCGTGATCGTGCCCGGCTTGGTCACAACCGTCACCGGTCGAAATGCCCCCGCTGTCATCGGCAGGTCGGCGCTCACCGCCGACATGACGGCGTGGTAGGCCGCGGCCTGGGCGCTGGAACGCGTGCTGTTGAGAGCGCCACGCACCATCGGCGCGGAGTCGGAGAGGTCGACGGTGATCGCGTCGCCGTGGATCGTGACCGTCGCCGTGATGGCGACGTCTCGCTCCTCGATGCCGTCGGAGTCCAAATAGTCGGTGAACGTCGCCGATCCATCCGGCCAACGCTCGATGTCGTGTCGAACGAGGTCCTCGGTGTAGTCGAGGAGGTCGCGCATGATCATGTGCAGGCGATCGGGGCTGTAGCGCTCGGCCAGCTTGCGCACCGCCCGCTCACCGATGGTGCACCCCGCCAACTGGGCCCGGATGTCTCCGAGCGTCGTGTCGGGGAGGTGCACGTTGGCGCGCAGGAACTTGAACACGGCGTCGACCGGCCGTCCCGCGTCATACAGCCGCATCCACGGGATCCGCAATCCCTCCTGGAAGATGTCGGTGTTGTCACAACTCGCCGTGCCGACCACCCGGCCTCCGACATCGGCGTGGTGCGCGGTTGTCACCGCGTAGCCGAGCACCGTGTCGCCGAGCAAGATCGGCTTGATGATGAACACGTCCGGCGTGTGCATGCCGCCGCTGAACGGGTCGTTCATGATGAACACATCACCCTCGTGCATGTCTGACCCGTACTCCTCGAGCAGGCGCGCGACCGCCGGAGGCGTCGCCCCGAGGTGAACGGGGAGGGTGACCGCCTGCGCGACGGTCTCCCCGGTCGGACCGCAGATCGAGGCCGAGAAGTCCATGCAATCACGGACGATGGTCGAGTGAGCGGTGCGGAAGATCGACATCGCCATCTCGTCGGCGATCGATGCCAACGCGTTGCCCACGATCCCGCGCGTGACGACGTCGGCGTGCGACACGGTCGGCCCGAGGGCGCGGTTTCTGCCATGTGTCAGCGTCAGCGTGCCGTCCCAGCCGCGCGTGACCTGCCAGCCTGGCGGCACCACCACCGTCGTGTCGTATTCATCGATCGCTAACGGCCCGTCACGGCCATCGGCGGTGACATCCGCGCGGCGGCAGACGTCCGTCGCCACCGCCCCCTTGTCGTCGCGGAAGTCGATCTCCCGCTGCGAGGACGACTGCGCCGGTGCCGCATCCGTATCGCCGCGCACGGCGCCGTCGGCCCGCTCGCCGCCCAGGACGGCGAGCCGCAGAGCCCTGATCTCGACCGGAGCGTTGGCGTCCTCGCGCACCCCGTACGTGCGCTCGTGCTCATCCTCGAAGCGCGCCGCCAGCGCGTGCAGCGCCGCCGCATCGATCTCGGCATCGGGCAGATCGATCTCGATGTCCCAGCTCTGCCCCCGGTAGCGGACGTCCGCCGATCGGCGCCACGTGACCGCGTCGTCGTGCTGGATGCCGGCGAGGAGGCCGGCGCGCATCTCCTGCTCGAGGGCGACGACCTCCGCGATGTCGCCCGTGCGCGCGTCGATCCGGCAGAAGCGGACATCGTGGAACTCCGGCTGGGCGAAGAGCAGCCCGGCGGCGGAGAAGCCGCCGGCGACCGGAGGAACGAGGACCGTGTCGATCCCGAGCTCCGCGGCGAGTCCGGCGGCGTGCACCGGGCCGGAGCCACCGTAGGCGATCAGCGTGAAGTCAGCCGGATCGCGCCCTTTCTCCGACGAGACCGCACGCAGGGCGCGCATCATCTCGGCGTTGGCCAGCTCGTGGATGCCCGTCGCGGCCTCGTCGCCGTCGACCGCGATCTCGCGCGCGATCTCGCCGACCGCCGCCCGGGCACGCTCCACCGACACCGTGAGGCTCCCATCCGCCAGCTGGCCGGGCGGGATGTAGCCGAGCACCACGTTGGCGTCAGTGACGGTCGCGCGTGTCCCACCGCTGCCGTAGCAGGCCGGACCGGGGTCGGCGCCCGCACTGACGGGGCCGACGTGCAGACCGCCCGCGTCGTCGACCCAGGCGATGCTGCCGCCGCCCGCGCCGACCTCAGCGATGTCGAGCGTCGGAACCCTGATCATCTCGCCGTCGCCGCGCAGGAAATGGCTGCTCGACAGTCCACCGCCGACCTCGTACTCGCGGCTCCATGAGACGCGGCCGTTCTCGATCAGTGCTGCCTTGGCGGTGGTTCCGCCCATGTCGAACGCGATGGCATTGTCGATCTCGTGGCGCCGGGCAAGCGCGAGCGCGGCGATCACCCCCGCGGCCGGGCCGGACTCGAGGACGTAGACGGGACGCTGCGCCGCCCGGCTCGCGCCCATCACGCCGCCGGAGGACTGCATCAATGTCAGCTCGCCCTCGATGCCCAGGTCCGTCATGCCGCGCTGGATCGAGGTGACGTAGCGCTCCATCAGCGGCCGGACGTACGCGTTGACTACGGTGGCCGCCGTGCGCTCGTACTCCTGCTGCTCGCGGATCACCTCGTGCGAGAGCGACACCGGCACCCCCGGCAGCTCCTCCTGCAGGATCTGCCCGGCGCGCTGCTCGTGTTCCGGATGGCGGTGGGCGTGCATGAAGCAGACGGCGATGCTGCGCACGTCGAGTTCTCGCAGGCGGGCGGCGACGCGCCGGACCTCGTCGGGATCGAGCGGTAAGACCACATCTCCCCCCGCGGTGATCCGCTCTCCGACCTCGAGCCGCAGCTCACGTTCGATCAAGGGCGGCGGCTTGGCCCAGAAGGTGTCATAGAGCAGCGGGACACGGACCCGGCGCAGCTCCAGCACGTCACGAAAGCCGGCGGTCGTGACGAGCGCCGTCCGGCTGCCGCGCCGCTCCAGCACGGCATTGGTGGCCACGGTTGTCGCGTGCACGACCGCATCGATCTGGTCGGCACCCCCGATGACCTCCTCCAGCGCTCGCAGTCCGTCGATCACGGCGCGGTCGTAGTCGGGTGGCGTCGAGAGCACCTTGCGGAAGGTGAGCCCGCCGTCTGACCGGAGTGCGACGACATCAGTGAACGTGCCGCCGACGTCCGCCCCGACGCGGACCGGCCTGCGCTCGCCGGGACGCGGTGACGTCATCAGACCGTCACCCGAGAGGCCCCCGCGGGCGCGCTCAGCGCGATCGCCGGGTCGTGGCGATCGCCGAGCACGCGGGCAAACCCCTCCACGCTCCAACGCACGCTGTCCTCGATGACGATCCCGGCGGCCTCCCCGTCCCGCTCGCAGCAGGCGTCGAAGAACCGCTCGTGGGACGCCACCGAGCCGGCGAAGTACTCCGGCGTCGAGAGCAGGATGCGGTGGTAGCGCACAGCCCGCCAGAAGAGGCGCTCGACCTCGTCGACGAGCCGAGGCCGGCTGCCGGCCTGGTAGCAGCGCGCATGAAAGCGCCAGGTGACGTCGACATAGGTGTCGAGCAGATCGGCACGGGCGGCACCGCGAAGCTCCTCGAGGAGAGACGCCATCTCCTCCAGGGCGGGCTCGGTGAGGCGGGGCGCGCCGCGCTGGGCGGCCAGGGCCTCGACGCCGCGCCGGGCGGCGTAGATCTCCTCGACGTCCTCGAGGGTGAGTGGGCTGACCGAGGCGCGTCCGGTCGGACCGATGACGATCAGCCCGTCGCGCTCGAGCCGGCTGACGCTCGCCCGGACCGGCGTCGGCGATACGCCGAAGTCCTCCGCGAGCTCGCGCAGACGCAGCGGCGTGCGCTCCGGCAGCGTGCCACTGGTGATGAGTTGTCGCAGCCGCTCGGTGAGGCGGTCCTCCAGGGAGGGAACCTGAGCGAGCTCCGTGATGGCCCCCGTCGCGCCTCTCATGGGAATGTTATATCAGATTCCAAATAGCAGATTTCGATTCTTTCGTCCCCCTGTCCTCTCGGTCGGCGCCGGCGCGACGGGCAACGACGAGCGCCGGTCAGGTCTGCTGGAGCAGCTGGAACATCACTCCGCCGGTCGACTCCGGGACGCTGAACCGCACGAGGCGCTGTCCCACCGGCACCGGTGCCTCGCTGGCCCAGCGGACGCCGCGCTCAGAGAGGTCCTGCGCCGCCTGCCCGATGTCGTCGACACGGAGGCACACGTGCTCGATGCGCGCCTCGCCGTCTCCGAGCCGCGCTGCCCGGCCCTGCTCGTCAGCCGGTTCGAGCAGCTCGATCGAGATGTTGGCGAGGTTGTAGAACACGGTCTTGACGCCGAGACGGTCGCGGGCGTCGAGCTCCTCATCGACTTCGATCCCGAACAGACGGGTGAGGAGCGCCGTGGCCTGCTCGAGGTCGCGGACAACGATGCCGACGTGGTCGACGTGCAGTCCCTCGTTGGCGGGCGACGGATCGGTCATCGTGCCGGCACCGCGTCAGGCTGTCCGGCCAGCGACAGCAGTACCTCGTCCTCCAGAACGCGGACCCGGTAGCGCCTCAGACGGTACCCCGTGTGTCCGAGACAACGTCCCGTCGGCACGTGGAACTCCAGGCCGTGCCACGGGCACGCGACGATCTCACCGTCGTGGGCCCACTCCAGCGCCCAGTCGTGCTCCGCATCCGCGACCATGGTGCCCGTCGTCCGCATGCTCTCGCACACTGGCCCGGCCTGGTGTGGACAGACGTTGCGCAGCGCGAACAGCTCACCGGCGATGTTGAACACTCCCACTGACCGGTCCTCGACGTCGACGACGCCGTGGCTACCCTCCGGGAAGTCCGCGGCGCGACCGAGCACGTGCCAGCGCTCACCGCCCAGGTCGCGCACCCCCTTGCTATGGGCGCGCACGGTTAGCCTCCCGACTCACGAGCCGGCGGCCCTTCCCGTCGATTTTGAAGAGCTCGAGTGCGTTGGTCCCAAAGATCTTGCGTTTGACCTCGTCGGAGAACGGCACCTGGTTGATCTTGGCCGGGTGGTCGAAGTCATGATGGGGCCAGTCGGAGGCGAACATCGTGCGGTTCTCTCCGCGGTAGAGCTCGACGAGCGTCACGATGTCCGACAGTCGCTCGGGCTCCTCGATGGGCTGGGTGGCGACGAATACCTCGCGCAGGTAGTGACTCGGGCGCTCGGTGAGGTAGGGCACCTCCCGGCGTCGCTCGAGGTACTCCTTGTCGAGGCGATTCATCAGGAAGGGCATCCATGAGATGCCGGCCTCGGTCACGGCGATCCGCAGCCGCGGGTAGCG
>JBAQGP010000026.1:0-3118 GCA_049287845.1 Solirubrobacteraceae bacterium
CGTATCCCATCCCGTTCCGCGGGCCGAACGGGAGCCACAGGAAGAGGACGAGAGCGACGTACAAGACCGCGACGGGTCCAGTCGCCCGAAGCCCGGCTGCGACCGCGGCAGCCGACGGAAGACGCAATGGTGACGCGAACGCCCGGACCCCCGAAGGGTGAGCGGTCAGACCTTCTCCGGACGCGGAAGATCCTGCCTGCGTGACGATCTCCGTCGGCCTTGCCAACCTATCGATCCGATCCTGAAAATCGCCCGCTGATCTCGCCAAGGCTAGCAATACCGAGGTCCGGAAATGAGGCGGCACAGCTGCCTCGTTGACGTCGGTCTATTCTCAGGAGCGTTCCATGCAACAAGAGCTCAATCAGAAGCCTCATCGCGAGCCATCCGCACCGGCGTCTCCGGCTCCGCGCATCGGCATCTTGGTCGTCGCGTACAACGCAGCCACCACGCTCGCGAGCGTTCTGGACCGAGTCCCTCAGTCATTCCGTCACAGAATCGCTCAGGTCTTCGTCTGCGACGACGCGAGCGATGACTCGACATACCTGGTCGGCTTGGGATACCAGCAGATCTCGCAGGATCTCCCGCTGACGGTCATCCGTCACCCGCGCAATCTCGGCTACGGCGGCAATCAGAAGGCGGGCTACCGCCTGGCGATCGAGAATGACCTTGACATCGTCGTCCTCCTGCATGGAGACGGGCAATATGCCCCCGAATCGCTGCCGGACATCGTCGGTCCGCTCGAGAGGGGGGAGTGCGATGCGGTGATGGGCTCGCGCATGATGACCAAGGGGTCAGCCCGCAAGGGCGGCATGCCTCTCTACAAGTACATTGGCAACCGGATTCTCACGGGGTTCGAGAATCGGATGCTCGGCACCTCGCTGACCGAGTTTCACTCCGGGTACCGCGCATACAGCGTCAAGGCCTTGGCATCCATCCCGTTCGGCCAGAACTCCGATGGGTTCAACTTCGACACTCAGATCATCATCCAGCTCTTCGACGCCGGAAAGAAGATCGTCGAGGTCCCGATCCCGACCTACTACGGGGACGAGATCTGCTACGTGGACGGCCTGAAGTACGCCAAGGAAGTCTCGCTTGACGTCACCCGTTACAAGCTTGGCAAGCTCGGCTTTCTGTCTGGAGAGCTGGGCAGCGTTGGGCAGGAGTACGGGATGAAGCAGGCCGAGGAGAGCTCGCACGGCGTGATCCTTCGCTGGCTCGAGCAGATTCCACCAGCCCGGATCCTCGACCTAGGTACGTCAAGTGGACTGCTCGCTGACCACGCTCGACGTCTGGGCCACGAGGTGACGGCCGTGGACGTACTCGAACTCCCGGGAGTCGCGGACCGGGTGGATCGATTCATCCAAGCGGACCTCGATCAGGGGCTCCCGCCGGAGGTCACCCAGCATGGTCCCTACCAAGTCGCTCTTGCCGCGGACATTCTCGAGCATGTCCGGACCCCGGAGCGTCTGCTGGCCGAGATTCGCGACGTGCTGGTGCCTCGAGGAACTCTCATCGCGTCGGTGCCCAACTTCGGACATTGGTACGCGCGCGGGCGCACCCTGCTCGGGCTCTTCGACTATGACCAGCGTGGAGTGCTTGACCAGGGCCATGTCCGCTTCTTCACGCGCCGAGGACTGCTCCGCCGGCTGCGGACTGCCGGCTACTCGGTCGTGCGGTCCGACGCGACGGGGCTCCCTCTCGAAGTCCTCACTGGCCGCGGGGGTCCACTGCAGCGGCTCGTTCGGCTGTTGGATCGCCTCGCGGTACTGGCACGGCCAACATTGTTCGGATATCAGTTCGTCGTCCAGTGCGAGAGCCCCCAGGACTCCACGGTCGTCGACGAGCTGTGAACCCGTCGGCTCTGCGTGCCATAGTCCGCGGCGGAACAGTCAGGAACGAGTGGCGGAGGGGGTGACAGCACCGAATGTGGAAAAAGCCGCTCGACACGTTGCGCACAAAGTGGGGCACCATCCCGCTGCACGACCGGCGGGCGTCGAGCACAGAATTGCTCGAGCTGGCAGACGACGAGCTACTCGGGCTGTGGCGGACTCAGCGCGACCTCGACGGGGCGCTTGACATCCGCGGCTGGTATCGGCTGCTGTACCGCGACGTTGTCCGGGGAAGCGGATTCTCGACATCGGCTGTGGCTTTGCTTTTGATTCGTTGACGTTCGCGGAGCTGGGCGCCGAGCTCACGCTCGTCGACATCGTCGAGGACAACGTCCGACTTGTAGCTCGTGTCGCTGGCCTACTCGGCCTGGAGGTGCGGACGGTCTACATGGAGAACGTCGAAACGCTTGCCGGACTGCCGAACGACTTTGACGTCGTGATGGCGATCGGATCGTTGCACAACGCACCCGAGAGCGTGATGCGGCCGGAGTACCAGGAACTGGCGCGGAGGGTACGCCCTGGCGGCCGCTGGTGGCAGTTCGCCTATCCGGAATACCGCTGGGTGCGTGAGGGGTCCCTCCCATTCGATGAGTGGGGACCAAAGGTGGACGGGCCTGCGACCCCGTGGGAGGAATGGCTCGACGTTCCCCGGCTGCTTGGCTTCCTCGCGCCCGCGCAGTTCGACCTGGTGTTCTACACCGAGTGGCACAACCGGGACTTCAACTGGTTCGATCTCGTCTTGCGAGAGCCCGGCTAAGCCAAGCTAGGTGTGGGCGTCGTTGCGCCACAGCTGGACGCCGCCTCCGGTGAAGTCGGCGACACCTCGCTCGGTCGTGCGCGTGGCGCCCAGCGGGAACGCAAGCTCCTGCCGCCAGTTCCCCGCGGCCTGCTCGAAGACGTCGGGTAGCTTCTCGTCGATCCCCACGGAATGCGTCTCGACGTGGACGCGCCGCACGTGTCCCAGCGCAGGCGCCGCCTCAGCGAGGACCTCCACTTCGGCCCCCTGAATATCAAGGTCGATTAGATCGACGCGGTCGAGCGGTGCCAGGAGACTGCTCAGCGTGATCGTGCGCACCTGGGTGATGGGTGCAGGAGCGCCTTCGTTCTCGGGCCGGACGAGCGCCTGCCCGTACCACCCTCTCGCGTCACCGAAGAAGAAGCTCTCGCGCCCGGGCTCACGGCTGACGGCAGCCTCGATCAACTTACAGCTGCCAGCCCGCGACCAACGG
>JBAQGP010000027.1:0-12254 GCA_049287845.1 Solirubrobacteraceae bacterium
GAATAGATGATCCCACCGCCCGCCACGATCAGCGGCCGCCGAGCGGCCCGCACGAGGCTCGCGGCCGCCGACACCGCCTCCGGTGCGGGCGGTTGCCGGTACACGGTCCACGTGCGGGGCGCCACAAACGCGGCCGGCACGTCGAAGGCCTCGGCCTGCACGTCCTCGGGCAAGGCCAGCGTCACCGCCCCGGTCTCGGCCGGGTCCGTGAGGACCCGCATCGCCTCCAGCGCCGCGGGGATGAGCTGCTCGGGCCGCTCCACCCGCTCGTAGTAGCGCGACACCGGGCGAAGGCAGTCGTTGACGGACACGGTGGCGTCGTGGGGGACCTCGAGCTGCTGGAGGACGGGGTGCGGGTAGCGGGTGGCGAAGGTGTCCCCAGGCAGGAGCAGCACGGGGAGGCGGTTGATCGTCGCCAGCGCGGCGCCTGTCACCAGGTTGGTGGCCCCGGGTCCCACTGAGGTGGTGCACGCCCATGTCCCCAGGCGGTTGCGCTGGCGCGCGTAGCCGGCGGCGATGTGCACCATCGCCTGCTCGTTGCGGGCCGGGTGGTAGGGCAGCAGGTCCTGGTGCTGGGCCAGCGCCTGGCCCAGGCCGGCGACGTTGCCGTGACCGAAGATGCCCAGGCACCCGGCGAAGAACCGCTCTCGCCGGCCGTCTCGCTCGACGTGCTGGGCGGCGAGGAACCGCACCAGCGCCTGGGCCACCGTCAGCTCAGGCATGTGATCCACCGAGTGTCACTCAATCTCCGTCTCGTTCCCCGTGCGGCTCACGAACGCTAACACCGCCGATCTCCGGGAGATCGACCCAGCGCCGCTGGACCGCGGCGCGCTCGATCGCCTCGCAGACGGCCTGGACCTTCAGGCCGGTCTCCAGATCCGGGGTCCACTCTCCGTCGGGCCACTGCGCGAGCAGGTCGGCCGCCTGGTTGACGAAGCTGGCGCCGTAGCCGATCCCCTGGCCGATCGGCCACCAGCCCTCCGTCTCGGGATGGGTCGCGTGCTCGGCCCGGATCCGACGCAGCCCGTAGAGCTCATCCGGCTCCTCGCTGTCGCCGAGCCAGAGCTCGTTGAGGCGGGCGTAGTCGAAGCGAAGCGTCCCCCGAGACCCGTTGACCTCCACCACGAAATCACACGGCCGGCGCGGGGCGACCTTGGCGGTCTCGAGCACTCCCAGCGCGCCACCGTCAAAGCGCAGGAGGGCGCAGGAGGCGTCGTCGTTGTCGACGTTCACGGTCGCGCCCGGGCTGCCGTCGCTGTCTCGCCGCTCGGTGACGAACGTCTGCGATTGGGCGCTGACTGACTGCACCGGCCCGACCATCCATCCCGCGAGGTCGATCAGGTGCGCGCCGAGATCGGCGATCGTGCTCGCGCCCTGGCTGCGGTCAAACCGCCAGTCGAACGGCACATCCGGGTCCAGGAACTCATCCGACAGCCACGTCCCCCGCCACAGACGGGGTCGACCGATGCGGCCCTCGTCGATCATCTGCTTCATCAGGGCGAGCGCGGGGAGCCTGCGGTAGTTGAAGCCGATGGCATGACGGACGCCCGCGCGGCGGACGGCCTGGGCCGCGCGCAGGGCGCCGGCGTAATCCGCCGCGAGCGGCTTCTCACAGATGATCGCCTTGCCCGCCTCGGCGGCCGCCGCGATGATCTCGGGGTGGGTCCCGGGCGGGGTGCAGATGTCCACGATCTCCACCTCGGGATCGGCGATCACCTCACGCCAGTCGGTCACCGCCCGCTCGACGCCGTACGTGTGGGCAGCGCTGTTCACGAGGACTCGGTGGCGGCCGCTGATCACGCGCAGCCGGGGCCGGCAGGGCAGCGCACGGATGTGTGGCGCCAGCGTGTAGCCGTAGGAATGCGCCTTGCCCATCATCCCGTAGCCGATGATCCCGATCCCCACCTCGGGCCTCGCGTCCTGGAGGGGGTCAGAGCTCACGGGGCCGCCTCCCTGAGCGGGTCAGAGCTCACGGGGCCGCGGCCGGGATGCGAGCGGCGGGCCGCTCGCCGGCGAGCGCGTCCGAGGTCCATTGCGCCACGGTCTGCGCGGCCACCGCATCGTCGCCCTGCGCGCCCTCGCACGTCGCACCCCGGACGGCGCGCGCGAATCCCTCGGCCTGCCGTGTCATCGAGCTGCGGAACACGTCGTCGCCGGGCGCGTCCCACATGAAGGGGAGCCGCTCATAGCCGTCGGTGCCCCAGATCTCCAGCCAGCAGGAGTCGGCGTGGGGGAACTGCCGTCCCAGTGAGATCGTCGCCGCGGCGCCGCCTGACAGCGCCGCCAGGATCGTCGTGGCGTCGGGATCGCCGGGTGCGCGAGGCGCCGTGCTGGGTCCGGCGGCCGTCGCCGCCACCCAGCGGAATTCCTGGCCGAGCAGCCAGCGCACCTGATCGAACTCGTGCACCCCCATGTCGACGGCGATGCCGCCGCTGTGGGCGCGGAACTGCTCAGACGGGAGCTCCGCATCCCACTGCATGCATGCCACATGGCAGATCTGGCCGAGCTCTCCGGCGGCGATGCGGTCGCGAAGCCCGCGCAGCTCGGGCACGAAACGTCGCCAGTAGCCGACCTGCAGCAGCACCCCGGCGCGGTGCGCGGCGTCGGCGGCCGCGACGGTGTCGTGCACACTCACCCCCACCGGCTTCTCGCACAGCATCGGGATGCCGGCGGCGACGAAGGTCTCCACGAGCGCCGGGTGCCGGTCCGACGGCGCCGCGATCAGGACTCCCTCCGGGGCGCCGTGGGCCAGCAGGTCGTCCACGGTCTCGTGGACCTCGAGTCCGGCGGCAGCGAGCTGCTCTCGGGTCGCGGCGACCGGCTCGACGACGCCGGCCAGCTGCACCATCTGCGCCGCCTGCAGCGCCTCCAGATGCACGCGGCCCATCCGCCCGGCGCCGATGAGCGCGACGCGGACCGGCTCAGAGGCCATGCGCGCGCAGGTACTCGCGGTTGCGCTGCTGATCGATGGCGGGCTGCTCGGGATCGGCCGGATCCGGCAGGACGTCCTGCTCCACCACGAGCCAGCCCGAGTAGCCGTTGCCGGCCAGCGCCTCGAGCACCTGCTCGACGTCGATGTCGCCGTCTCCCAGGGCGCAGAACGCCTTCCGGCGCCAGATCTCCTCGACGGGCGCCGCCTCGGCGACGATCTCCTCCAGCTTGGCGAGCTTGGCATCCTTGAGATGGACCTGGTTGATGCGAGCGCCCCAATCGCGGACGGCGGTCACGGGGTCGCCGCGGCCGAGCAGCAGATGTCCCGTGTCCAGGCACAGGCCGACATCGCTCATCTCGAGCAGGCGCTCGATCTCCCACTGCGCCTCGATGTACGTCGCGGTGTGGTGGTGGAAGGTGGGGTCATAGCCTCGCTCCCGACAGCGCTCCACGGCAATGGCCAGCCCGTCGGCGAAGCGCCGCCACGCCGCATCGTCGAGCCCGACGCTCGGATCCAGGGCCGCCCGGCCCGGATACCGCGAGCGCGCCGGGGATCCGGCATCGGCCAGCGTCGGCTTGGGCTTGAGGCCACCGTCACCCGCGTGGTCAAAGACGTCGAGCAGCAGCTCCAGCTCGGGCAATGCCTCCCGGAACTTCTCCGGTTCTGAGAAGGGAAGCTCCAGGTATCCCCCGGCGAGACTGAGGTCGCGATCACGCAGGCGGCCGGCGAGGGTGTCGGTGTCACCGAGGTAGCCGGCGGGCCCGAGGTCGACGCCCTCGTATCCCGCCTGGTGCACCCAGTCCAGCAGCGTCAGCGGCTCGGGGACGTTCTCGTCGATGCCCACGGTGATCTCGAAGGCGCCGTAGCTGACCGGCGCATTGGCCACGGAGATCCGGGACACCTCACCGCCGGTCGAGGCCGCGGGCGCTCCGTGCTGCTCGATCGTCATCGGCCCGCTCCCACTCCGCCCGGCGCCGGCGCGCCGACCGCCAGTTCTGGATCCAGTCCCTGATGGGCCCGTGCGATCGCCTCGCAGAGCGCGATATCGGCCATCCCGTCATACCCCGACGTCCGCGGCTGCCGCCCTGTGGCGATGCAGTCGGCGAACTCGCGCAGCTCACGCTTGAAGGCCTCCTCGTAGGAGACGACCTCGTCGCGCTCCCAGCTGTGCGCGGTCCCGGGCTCGCCGCCCTCGACGATCAGCGTGCTGGGCATGCTGCGCAGGAACGGCGATGGCAGCTTGAGCGTGAGTCGCTGGTCCGGGGCATAGAAGGCGAACTCCTGTGAATAGCGGGCAATGCCCGGCAGATCAACCCAGGAGAGGTGACAGTCAGTGTGACCGAAGCGCAGGTTCACGCTCACGCACTCACGGGCGAGCTCGGCGGAGACGATAGTGGTGGGCTCACCCAGGACGCCGCGCAGCGCGTTGAACTCATGCACCAGGTTGTCGAGCAGAATCCAGCGGTAGCACCAGCGGGTGTGGTCATCGGCGGCGCCCAGCGCGCTGTCGAGCCCGTGGTCGTCGGCGGTCTGCAGCTCCTGCATGACCTCCGGGGGCGGCGGATCTCCGGCCACGAGGGGATAGTGCGAGACGTACGGCGCGAACGGCGACTCCAGCGTGGTCACCTTCACCAGCCGCAGCTCGTCGCGGACATCGCCCATCAGCTCCGCCAGCCGCTCGTAGGCCGGGTCATACCGCTTCATCGTGCCGACCATGAGCCGGACGTTGGCGGACTCGGCGGCCTCGATCATGGCGGCGCACTCGGCGCTCGAGAAGGCCATCGGCTTCTCCACGAACACGTGCAACCCGGCCTGGGCGGCCTGGATCGCGATCGGCGCGTGGTCGCCGGAGGTGAGCACCATGATCGCGTCGAGATCCTCGGCGAGGAGGTCCTGCCACCTGGTATGAAGGCTCGCCACACCCCAACGCTCGCCGCATCGTTGCGCCACCGTCTCGGATAGGTCGCACAGTGCCGCGAGCTCGAACCGGTCACCCAGCTCGGTCAGATATGGGAGGTGCATGACCTGGGCGATCAACCCACAGCCCACCACGCCCACCCGGGTCGGTTTACTCAAGGACTCTCCTTATTGGAACGTTCCACGCACATTACCGGTCCGCTGAGAAGGGTGTCAAGCGTGAGAGGCGACGCCGGTGGACACGATGCATTGCCGCCTACCGCGGCCCGCGGTGGGGGCCGAGCCACCGCGAGAGGCTGTTCAGGGCGCAGATATCATCTCCCCGCGATGGAGACTCGGGCCGGGTAGCCGGTTGCCAGCGATGAAATCGCCCCGCTCGGGGAACGGGGCGGCGCGCCCGGCCTCCCCACGCAAGCCGCCCACCATCTTCGACGTCGCCGCGGAGGCCGGAGTGTCCAAGTCGACGGTCTCCAACGTGGTGCGCGGGGTGCAGGAGGTGTCGGACGGCACCCGGGCGCGGGTGCTGCAGGCGATCGAGCGGCTGGATTACAAGCCCAACACGATCGCGCGCCAGTTCGTGCAGCAGCGCACCACGATGCTCGGCGTCCTGCTCGGCGACCTCAGCAACCCGTACTACGCGCAGATGGCACAGGTGGTGGAACGCGCGGCCTTCGGCTTCGGCTACACGACGATGTTCTGCAACATCGAGGGCGCGGAGGAGATCGCGGTCTCCGGGGTGGACGCGCTCCTCGGTCATCGCGTCGCCGGGATCGTGTTCCTGGCGTTCGTGGCGCGTGGCTCCCACGTCAATGACTCGCTGCAGCGCGCCGGGGTGCCGATCGTCTTCCTGGGGCTGAGCGAGGCGTGGGGAGATTCCGTCGGTCCCCGGGACACCGAGGGCGGTCGCCTCGCCACCGACCATCTCCTCGAGCTGGGCCATCGCCGGATCGCCTTCGTGCGCACCCCGCTGGTGGAACGCAGCGGTGATCGCGCCCGCTACGCCGGCTACCGCTCCGCGATGACGCGCCGCGGTCTGGAGGCACTTCCGGCTCACGTGTGGGAGCCCGGCTCCGAGGTGATGACGATCGCCCGCCGTCCGGTGGCGCTGGAGCAGGCCATCAGCGGCCGGGGCGCGCCCACCGCGCTGTTTGCCTCCAACGACATCGGCGCCATCGCGCTCATCGAGGCGTGCGAGACCGCGGGACTTTCGGTCCCCCGCGATATCTCGATCGTTGGCTTCGACGACATCGCCCTGGCGGGGCTGCACCGGATCTCGCTGACGACCGTCGCGCAGCCGCTGCACTTCCAGGCCGAGCGTGCGGTGGGGCTGCTGCTGGAGCGCATCGAGAACCCCAGCATCCCCCCGCGCCATGTACGGGTTCCGGTGCAGCTCTGCGTCAGGGATTCGACGGTCGCGGTGTCGCCCAAGCGCTGAGAGAGACGCGTGCCGCCGCGCGCGCCGCGCCGGTGGCGAGGGGCCGGACCTCGCGTCGGCCAGCCACCGACCCCGCTTGACGTGGTCGGGGAGACGCGATAGAACAAGCCGCCTGGAACGCTCCAAACGGACCGGATCGAGTACTGCACAAAGCACAGCACACGGAGGGGTGGGCTTGACGGATACCAGTTGGCAGCCGCGCCGCCTCGCCGTCGTGGCCGAGGCGTTCCTGGATCGAACCCTGCCCGAGCTGCTGGACTGCCTGACCGACGCCGCGCCCCAGGTGACCGCGCTCGAGCTCGGCACCGGCGGCTACGCCCCCCATCCGCACTGCGACCCTGAGCGACTGCTCGCCGACGACGGGGCCCGCGTGCAGTGGCTCGACGCGATCGAGAGCGCCGGCTTCACGATCGCCGCGCTGAACGCCTGGGGTAACCCGTTGCATCCCGACCCCGGGATCGCAGGACCCCACGACCACGCCCTGCGCCAGACCATCCGGCTCGCCGCGCGGCTGGGCGTCGACCGGGTCGTGGCCCTGGCCGGATGCCCCGCGGCGGCGCCCGGCGACGTCACGCCTCACTTCGCCGCGGGCGGCTGGCTGCCCTACCTGGAGGGGATCTACGAGCGCCAGTGGGAGCAGAGCGTCGCCCCGTACTGGACCGCGCTGGGCGAGTTTGCGCGCGCCGAGCATCCGAACGTCAAGATCTGCATCGAGCTGCACCCCGGGACCTCGGTGTACAACGTCGAGACCTTCCGGCGGCTGGCGGAGCTGGGGGAGAACCTCGCCGCCAACATCGACCCGAGCCACTTCTTCTGGATGCAGATGGACGCCCTGGCGGTGACGTCGGAGCTGAGCGATCGGGTGGGGCACGTGCACGCCAAGGACGTGTGGTTCAACGAGCGCGTGCTGGCCACCGCCGGCCTCCTCGATCACCGCTGGCCGGGCTCGACCGCCGACGTGCCGTGGAAGTTCGCGACCGTGGGGCGGGGCCATGACGCGGCGTGGTGGAGCGCCTTCATGGCTCTCGTCGACGGCACCGCCGCGACCGCTGTCGCCATCGAGCACGAGGATCCCGATGTCCCGCCCGTCAAGGGCGTCGCCGAGGCGGCGCACATCCTCGCTGGAGCCCTGGAGCGCGCGGCATGAGCGGCTTCTCCGGCGGAGTGCGCTTCGAGGAGGTGTGGAAGCTGTTCGGCGAGGACAACGCCGCGGTGGCCAACCTCAACCTGCACATCTCAGAGGGGGAGTTCCTGGTCCTGGTGGGCCCCTCCGGGTGTGGCAAGACGACGTCGCTGCGGATGCTCGCCGGCCTCGAGCGCCCCACCTTCGGACGCATCTGGTTCGGCGACCGCGACGTGACGGCGCTGTCTCCGGGCGAGCGCGACGTCGCCATGGTGTTTCAGAGCTACGCGCTGTACCCCAACATGACCGTGTACCGCAACCTCGCGTTCGGCCCCACGGTCCGCGGCGAGTCAAAGAAGGATCTGCGCAGGCGCGTGGACGAGGTGGCCGAGGTGCTGGGGATCGGTGCTCTGCTCAGCCGGCGGCCGAACGAGCTCTCCGGGGGCCAGCGTCAGCGGGTCGCCCTGGGGCGTGCCCTGTTGCGCGAATCGCAGCTGTTCCTGCTCGACGAGCCGCTGTCCAACCTCGACGCGGCGCTGCGGGTTCAGATGCGGGCGGAGCTCATCCGTCTGCACAAGCGTCTCACCCAGACGACCACGGTCTACGTCACCCACGATCAGATCGAGGCGCTGACCATGGGTGACCGGGTCGCGGTGCTCAAGGACGGCGACGTGATGCAGTGCGCGACGCCGTCGGGCCTGTACGAGAATCCGGCCAACAGCTTCGTGGCGGGCTTCATCGGCTCGCCGAAGATGAACCTGCTGTCCGGGGAGTTCCAGGACGGCGAGCAGCGGCCGACGCTCACGCTGTTGGGCGAGGAGGTCGAGCTCCATCCGCTGCAGGCCAAGGCCCTGCGCGACAGTGGTGGCGGCCGGACTCCGCTGGTGGGGTTCCGTCCCGCGGATCTGCGCCCCCCTGCGGATGTCGCCGGCACCAGCCACACCGCCCGCCTTCGGGGCGTCGTCGACGTCGTCGAGCACTCCGGCAGCGAGATCTTCGTCACGGTCCGGATCCAGGACCAGCTCGTGCTGGCGCGATTCCCTCGCACGATCATCCCGACGACGGGGGATCACGTCGAGCTGGTCTTCAACCCGAGTCATCTCTACTTCTTCGACCCCCAGGCGGGCCAGCGGTTGATCGATCGAGAAGCGGTTCTCAGGGACCTTGGGGAGGCGCCCGAGCGGGGCGCCCTGTCCCTCAACGAAGCACAACACTAGGAGAGCAGGCATGAGGATTGGGCTGAGTGGTTTAGGTCGAAGTGCGGTGGTGGTGCTCTCGGTCGCCACCGCCGTCGGCATCGCGGCCTGCGGTGGGGCGAGCAGCGGCAACTCGAGCGTCTCGCCGAGCTCAGGCAAGGCCAAGGTGATCAAGGTGGCCTACGGCTCCACCTACGTCTTCGATACGGCGGGGCTCACCACCAAGTGGTGGAATCAGGTGGCCAAGCAGTTCGAGGCCCAGAACCCCGGGATCAAGGTGCAGCTCGTGCCGATCCCCGGTAGCTACAACGACATCGTCAACAAGCTCAGCCTGCTGTACCGCTCACCGTCGACCGCCCCCGACGTGGCGGAGATCCCCACGGGCCAGATCGGCCTCTGGCAGAGCTCGGGGTACCTGCGTCAGCTCGACAGCTACCTGCCCAGCACCAGTTGGTGGAGCAAGTTCCCCGCGGTGGTCCAGAGCGAGGGCCAGTTCAGCGGTCACACCTACGCCGTCGACCAAGGCGAGAATGACAGTGCGCTGCTCTACAACAAGCAGATGTTCAAGAAGGCCGGGCTCCCGGTCCCATGGAAGCCGACGAGCTGGAATGACATCCTGACCACCGCCCAGAAGCTGAAGTCGTCGCTGCCCGGCGTCATCCCGCTGTGGCTGAACGCGGGCTCGGGGTCAGGCGCCAACGGCCTGCTGCAGGGCGTCAACAACTTCATCGTGGGCAGCTCGACGCCGAAGATCCAGGACGGCAGCAAGTTTGTCGTCGACAGCCCCGGGATCCGCGCCTCGCTCGGGTTCATGAGGAGCGTGTACTCGAAGGGACTGGGCGCGTCGGAGACGGCGCTGTTCAGCCCCAACGCCGTGACCACGCCGCTGACGCTGTTTGCCCAGGGAAAGCTGGCGATGGCCGTGGGCTCCAACTACTTCACCGGCAACTGGACGAAGTTCATCGGCGCCCCGTACTGGTCCAAGGCGGCCCAGACGATGGCGGTCACCCCCATCCCCACCGAGCGCGGCGGCGGCATCGCCAGCACCCTGGGCGGCTGGGACTACGCCATGTCAGCCCACAGCGGCAACCCCGACGCGGCGTTCAAGCTGATCGACGTCATGGAGAACCAGCAGAACAGCATCGATGCCGCCAACTGGGCCGGATGGGTGACACCGAACAAGGACTACTGGAGCGCGCCCGCGTTCACGACGTTCGCTCCCTACCAGTCGCTGTTCGCCCAGATCCTGGCCCACGCCACGCTGACCCCGTCCTCGTCGAACTACTCGATCTGGGTCCAGGGAATGGGCAACGCCACCGGTCAGCTGGTCCAGAATCCCAGTACCAGCGTGAGCACGGCGGTCAACACGCTGAGCTCCTATGTGTCCAATCAGCTCAATGGCAGCACTGAGAAGCTGAAGTAGGCGAGCAGGCATGGCGATAGCCGATGCCAGTGGCGGCCCGGTGGCGATGACGCCGCCGGGTCGCGGACGCCCGATTCCGACCGGGCGCCGGTCAGACCGGGAGCGGTTTCAGTGGGGGAGCATGACGCTCTTGGCGCCCGCTCTGGTGCTGCTGGTCGTCCTGTTTCTGATCCCCGTCGGCTATGCGTTCTTCCTGGGCTTCACCAACCTGCGGTTGGTGGGGCCGACGGCGGCGAACTACAACTGGACCGGTCTGGCCAACCTCCACCAGCTGGGGCGCGACTCGGTGTTCCCCAAGTCGGTGGAGCTGACCGCCATCTTCGTCGCCGGCTCGGTCATCGGCACCGTCATCGTCGGTCTGGGACTGGCGCTGCTCATGCGTAGCGCCAACGGAGTGCTGCGCATCCTCGTCGGCGGCGTCGCGGTCATCGCCTGGATGATGCCGGCGGTGACGGCGGGGATGACCTGGTATGCGTCCACGACGGCCGGCGGGACATTCGCCACCCTCTCGGGCCTCGGCCAATCGGATTTCCTGCACAGCCAGCCGCTGCTCATCGTCACCCTTGCCAACACGTGGTCGCAGTGCGGCTTTGCCATGCTCGTGTTCGCGGCGGCGTTGCGCAACATTCCCTCTGAGGTGATCGAGGCCGCCACCCTGGAGAACGCGTCGCCCCTGCAGCGCTTCCGCATGGTGATGCTGCCGCTTCTGCGTCCGACGATCGTCACCACGGTCCTGCTCGTCACCCTGCTGACCCTGGCGAACTTCGCGCTGATCTACATCATGACCCAGGGCGGCCCGGGCAATGCCACCAACATCCTGCCGGTCTACTCCTACCAGCAGGCGTTCTCGTTCAACAACCTCGCCTACGGAGCCCTGATCGGAGACGTGATGGTCGTGATCGCCACGATCCTCGGCTTCGCCTATGTCCGCGCCTCGAGGCTACGCGTATGAGCGCGCTGAACCCCGCCGAGGGCTCGCTGGCCGCCCTCCCCGAAGGGTCTGTCCGCGTGCCGGACTCGGCGCCTCGTGTGCCTCCGCCCTCCCGTTCCTCACGCCGGCTGGGCAACGGGCTGCTCGCCGTGATCGGAATCCTGTTCGCGCTGCCGATGCTGTGGCTGCTGGCGGCCTCGCTGGACTCCCAGGCGTCCTGGAGCATCGAGTTCCCCCACTTCACGCTGGCCAACTTCCGCGCGGCGACGGGCTCCAGCCAGCTGCACTCGCTGTGGAACAGCGTCGTCCTGTCGGCGGTGGCGACGATCGTCTCCACCGTGGCGTCGTCGCTGGCCGCCTACGCCCTGTCGCGGCGGCGGATCCCCTGGAAGGGCCCGCTGCTCTTGATCGTTCTCTTCCTCTCGGGGATCCCGATGTCGATCCTCATCGTGCCGATCTACCAGATCTTCGCGCTGGAGAACTGGCTGTCGATCCTGCCCACGGCGATCTTCCTCGGGGTGACCGCGATGCCGTTCGAGATCTGGCTGATCAAGAACTTCATGGACGCCATCCCGTACGACCTGGAGGAGGCGGCCCGGATCGAGCGGGCGAGCACCTGGCACATCCTCACGCGAATCGTGGGCCCGCTGGCGCTTCCGGGAATCGGCGCCGGCGCGATCTATGCCTTCGTCAATGCCTGGGGCTCCTTCGTGGTGCCGCTGGTGCTGATCACCGATCCCAACCAGCAGCCCGGTCCGATCGCCATCTACGGCTTCATCGGCGCCGCCAACGTCCGGTACGGGGACATCGCGGCGTACTCGCTGCTCTACTCGATCCCCGTGTTCATCCTCTACGCGATCATGTCGCGCCTGTTCACCGGGGGCTTCACCCTCGGCGGCGCGGTCAAGGGGTAGCGGCGGTCGGCGAGAGCACGACCTTCATCGCCTCGTCGCGCTGCGCGAGCTCCAGCCCCTCCTGAGCGCGCTCCAGCGGCAGGCGGTGGGAGACGAAGGTCTCGAGCGGCAGCGTGGTGAGATGGCAGGCCAGGAGGTCCATCGCCGGCTTGTAGGTCTCGGCGGTCTCACCGCCGACGCCGATCACGTTGACGTTCTTGGTGCAGATGTCGGCGTTGGGGTTGATCTGCACCGGGCCCATGTCGACGAACGCCCCGGCCTCCACGACCGTGCCGCCGACCCGGACCATCCGCAGGCTGGTGACGAACGTCTCGGGCACGCCCGAGCAGTCGAGAATCATGTCTGCGCTGCGACCCTGAGTGACTTCGCGGACCCTGGGGGGG
>JBAQGP010000028.1:0-2105 GCA_049287845.1 Solirubrobacteraceae bacterium
CCCCCCCAGCCCCCCAGAAGGGGGGAGCCCGCCGGACTCGATCCTCGTCGAGGAGACGTACGTCACCGGTCGCGGCCGCGAGCGCCGCCGACCGGTCCGAATCGACCTCGACGAGGTCCGTCGAGGCCTCGGGATCCCGAGCGCTGCCGACCGCAACGACTGGGAGCAGATCCGAAAGCGCCTTCGCGAAGTCGCCGGCGACAGCACCTTCGAGATCTGGCTCAAGCCGCTCGAGCTGATCGCGATCGACCCGACACGGGCGCTTGTCATCGCCTCACCGGCAGCCACGAGCGGCTGGGTTGCGCAGCGTTTCGCTCAGCTGCTCGCTCGATGCGCGGAACAGCAAGCACGCGCACTCCGCTTAGCAGCCGAGCCGGAACGCCGGGCGGTCGGTCGGCAGGACCGTGCGTCCTCCCCAGCTGTCGGTGCAGTGCACATCAACCAACAGGAGGTCTCGTGATGGTCACCGTGGTGGCAAACCAGAAGGGTGGAGTTGGGAAGACAACGACGGCAGCGAACATCGGCGCGGTGTTCGCTCGGCGCGGTCGCCGGGTCCTCATCGTCGACACCGATCCGCAGTTCGCGCTGACGCGACAGCTCGGGTTGGAGGCTCGTTCGCTCGGGGTGAACCTGGTCGACGTGCTCGCCGGCCGGGCCGGGGCCGCGGACGCGATCGTCCCGGGGGTCCACGGGTTCGACGTGATCCCTGCCGCCGACGAGCTCGCTGGGGTCGAGATGAGCCTCGTCGGGGAGCTCGGACGCGAGCGGTTCCTGCACGACGCGCTGGAGCCGGTCATCGGCGACTACGACGAGGTGGTGATCGACACGCCGCCGAATCTCGGCCTGCTGACCGTCAATGCGCTCGTCTGTTCTGACTGCGTTCTCGCGCCGGTCAGCGCCGAGGACGAGGGCGCCGTCCATGGCATCCTCGAGCTGCGCAGCACGATCACCAAGCTCGCCAAGAGACTCGGCGGCGAGACTCCGCGACTGGTCGCGCTGGTCACCCGCTGGAGCCCAACCCGGATCAGCAGCCGCACCGTCGAGGACCGTCTGGCAGAGGCGGGACTCGCTCCGGCGGGCAGGATCCGGCTGCGTTCGGCGCTGGTCGCCGAGGCCGCCGCCGCGCGCGTTCCCGTCGCGAACCTGGCGCCGGACAGCTGCGTCGCTGTGGCCTACGGCGACGTGGTCGAACTGCTCAGCGAAGCGGCGGCGCGATGAGCGTCGTCAGACGTCGCGGACTGCTGGTCGATGATCCCCTCGCGGCAGGAGAGGATCGAACGCCGGCTGCGCCGTCGACCAGCAGCTCCGAGGCCGCCGGCCGGCTTCGGAACATCGCGATCGGGGAGATCCACGCCAACCCGAGTCAGCCGCGCAAGCGTTTTGACGAGCCAGCGCTCGCCGCGCTGGCGGACTCGATCCGGGAGCGGGGCGTTCTGCAGCCGGTGATCGTCCGACCGGTCGAGTACGGCTACGAGCTCGTCGCCGGCGAGCGCCGTTGGCGCGCCGCCAAACTCGCCGGGGAGGCGACCATCCCGGCCCTCGTCGATAACGCGCTTGATCAGGCAGCGTCACTCGAGCTCGCGCTGATCGAGAACATCGTCCGCGAGGACCTGAGCCCGATCGAGCAGGCCAGGACGTTCACCGTCCTGCTCGACGACCTGCGCCTGACCAGCGCAGTCCTCGCCCGGCGAATCGGGCGCAGCCGAGCGGACATCGCGAACACGGTACGGCTGCTCGACCTGCCCGACGAGACCATCGAGATGATCGACTCGGGCACCCTCACCAAAGGGCATGGCAAGGTGCTGCTGACCGAGCCCGACCATCATCGGCGGCTCGTGCTCGCCCGTCAGGCCGCCGAGCGAGGCTGGTCGGTGCGCGCGCTTGAGAGTGAAATCGCCCGGGCGCCCAAACCGCCGGCTGCGCGCACGTCGCGGGATCCCGATCAATGCGCCGTGGCGACGCGGCTCGAGGAGGCGATCACCCGGGCGCTTGGGTGCGACGCTACGGCGAAACCGTATCGCAGCGGCTTTCAGATCCTGCTCGACCATCCCGCCGCCGACCGCCTGGTTCGGGCGCTCGGCGTCGACACGGGAGCACTGTGATGG